>JASFTE010000709.1:0-3182 GCA_050114035.1 Armatimonadota bacterium
CGAGGCGGAGGTGTACCCGTGGAACACCGGCCTGCCGTCCTCGCCCTTGATTCCTGCGAACTCCTCCGGCACGGGCTCCCTCCGCATCGTGAGCGTCAGCTCGCCGTCCTGGATCCTCACGTTCTTCGGCAGGAACGGGCTCGGTGGGCGCCCCTTCCACGTGGGGTTGTAGTCCCACCATTTCGTGGCGTCGAGCTCGGGCGCGGCGAACTCATCGCTGAGCGGCTCGTACCTGATCCAGTCGCCCTCGTTCGCCTGATCTGACAGCGGTAGACCATCAGTCACGCGCTCCGGCGTCTCTCCCAGCTCGCCCACCCGCGTCCATCCCGTGTCCTCTCGACTAACCCGGGCACCCCACTTCGCCGAGAGGTACGTGAGGACCGTCTGGTACGCGTCTTCGGCGACGAAGGCCCGATCGTAGACGAGGATCTCGGCGATGTCTCCCCCGAAGAACTGCGTCTCCCCGTGCCCGGCCTTCCCGACCGTCAGCGGCCCGATGCTCACATCCACATACGTGCTGTCGTCCACGACCCCCTCGTACGCGTCGCCGGACTTGCCCTTGTTGGCGACGAAGCAGAAGGCGGGAGCCTTGCGGTCGTCCTCGCAGCCCGCCGGGCAGCATGAGAGCAGCCGCTGCCATCTCCCGCCCGCGCCCTGGTCCTGCGGCCGCTGGGAGACGACGAACACCGTCGCCACACCTTTCCGCCGCCGGATCTCAGCGACGTTCAGGAACGCCCTGCCCTCGAACCGCACCACGGGCATCCCGTTCATAGCGTCACCTACCAGACGCGGACGCCTCGCGGCATCATCTTGCGCGGCGTGGTTCTCGTTGCCGGACTTATCCCGCCAGCTCTCCACGGCGCCATCGGGGCCGGCCACGAGCGCTGCCGCGTCGCTCGCGTCGAGCCAGAGCTGCAGGCCATCTGTCGAGGGCGGCGCCCCGGTGGGCTGGGAGTATGCGCCTGCAGTCAGTGCGTGCGCGACCAGCATGACTCGCATCATTGGGAGGAGGCCTCCCGTCTCACTTGGCGACCCGGATGTCCTCGTCCGGCCCGACCCACCTGCCGGCCATCAGGCTCTGGAACCACGTGGGATGCTCGACCCTATCCACCTTCGTGAAGACGGCCGTGGCCTCGAAGCCGACCGGGAGGCCGTCCTCGAACGTCTGCGCCCGCACCGTCACGGTCTCTGCGAGCGTCAGCGGCCTCCTGTAGAGCCGAGACTTCGGACTGGGCTTCCGGCCGTCGAGCGTATAGCGCACCCGCCCGCCGCGCGCGTCGGGCCGCAGCGTCACTTCGGTGCTCTCCTCGAACTCGCCGCCAAAGGGCTCGATGCGCGTCTGCTCATGGCCGAACTGATCCATGGGGAAGTTCTCGAAGCCAATCGCCAGCGCCGGCGAGCCGGGCTTCACCCGATAGTCGCCCTTCGCCGGGTCCACGAACAGCGGGTCGGCCACCACGGAGCCCTCCCCGTATCCGCGCGCGCGATACTGCTCCCAGTCCATGCCGGCGAGCGAGAACTCCTTGGTGTTGACGTTCCACCACAGGTTCGGCCCCATGCGCTCGCCCCAGGGATGGTCGGGCATCCTCGCCGGTCGGAGCTGATTCGTCTGCGGCCGGTCCGCTCCCGCCGCTGCGCCGGTGATCACGTTGATGTTCCTCTCGAACACGTCCCCGCTCTCGCGCGGCCAGCAGTGCCACCCGAGAGGCACGCCGCTGACGTGGATGTTGTTCCACGCGTGCCGGAAGTACCCATCGCGCAGCTTCAGCGTCGAGCCGAGGCTGAGGTTGCTGTAGATCTCGTAGTTGGAGCACCCGTCGTCCAGGTCGATGGTCCAGTTCCCCGCGCTCACGCTCTGGCGGAAGTTGCGAATGCGGTTGCCGCGAATGATCACGGGCTTGATGGCGTCCAGATGCACCAGGTCCTTGCGCAGACCCTTCCAGAAGCGCTCCCGTCCCCAGCCGTTGAACGGCCCGTGCTCCCCCGTCTCCCTGACCGTCTCCCAGATGTCGCAGTGCTCCAGGATGTGCCCGCCCCAGGCGCCGTCGTTGATGGTGACGCCGGCGCGCGGGATGTTGTAGATGGTGCAGTGGCTCATGGCGATCTCGAGGCTCATGGAGACCAGGATGGCCGAGGTCTGTTTCCCGTAGACGCCGACGTCATGCATGATGGAGTTCCGCACGGAGCACTGGGCCGGGTAGTCGGGCGACTTGGGCCCGGGCTCGAGGTCAGTGATCTCCTCGACCCCCTTCGACCACGTCTGGTAGTCGCGCACGGCCTCCGGCCACCCGACGAAGCACACGGCGCTGTCGCCGGTGCCCGTGAAGTAGCACCCCGCGACGTTGACGCGGCGATTGTACCCGTCCACGAAGAGCCCGTTCCCGCCGACCTGCTCGAAGAGGCAGTCGTCGATGCGGCAGTCCTCAGCGCCGGTGAGATAGACCGCGCCGCCCCGGTGGATGGCCCAGTCTCCGCGGGCGATGTCATCGTAGTCGTCCATGAACGTGGTCTGCGTCTGGGTGAAGTGGAGGCCGCGGAGGTTGATGTGCTGCACTGGCTCTTCCGGCGTGCCGCGGAAGTCGATCAAGCGCTTCAGGACGACGGCCTCGACCTTGGCGTCTGCCAGATCAACATCGTCGGGCGGATAGAGGTAGAGCAGGCCATTCTCCACATCGAGAAACCACTCGCCCGGCGCGTCGAGCTCCTCAAAGATGTTCTCGACGTAGTACGGCGAGCTCGACCCCCGGCCCTTGCCCAGGCCATGTTTCCGCTGGAGCTGGAAGCCGCCCTCGGCGAAGTCGATGCGCCGTCGCTCCCAGTCGACCGCCTCGATGCGGTACTGCATGTTGCCCCAGTTGTGGCTCTGGAAGCCGTGGAGGATGCCCGTCTGAGGGTTGGCCCACCGCTTCGTCGTGAAGCCCTCGGGCTTCCAGATAATGTGTGGATTCGGATCGGCGCGCTCGGTGCCGTCCTCGACCTTGAGGTAGCCCTTGCCCGTCCGGAGCGGGTTGTCGTAGTCCCAGTTGGGGAAGCGCGCGCGCACCTGACGCCTGTCATCGAGGAAGAGCTGGTTGAAACTACTGCCCTCGAGCCCAGTCCCCTTGAGCGAGCACACGTGGATGCCGTCTCTGTGTGGCTTCCACTCCACCTGGACTCGCGCACTGCCCTTGATGACGACCTCT
>JASFTE010000710.1:0-3180 GCA_050114035.1 Armatimonadota bacterium
TGAACAGATACAGCACCGTCAGCTCGCGCGTCCCGAAGCCGAGGAGGGTCACCGGGATGTTGCTCACGATCACGATGAGCGCGAGACCCACAAGCACTGTGCCAAAGGGCACCGACACGCCTACCGCACGGAAGATCAGGTAGCCCATGGTGATCTCCCCGGCCTGGGCAACGGCGGCGTAGACCAGCAGGCCTGCCTGACGCCCCGCGCGGATCTCGTGGAAGCAACTCGCCAGGTCGCGGACGACATTCGCGAGCTTCGCGTTCGCGCGCGCCGCGAGATCATAGAGCGGACGGCGAAAGGTGTACAGCGTCCCGAGGATCACCACGCACACCGCCGAGGCCAGCACGGCGCGTGCGGAGGACAGGTGGTTCAGTTGGGCCGGCGCCGCGACCTGGAAGAGCATTGGCCCCAGAACTATGAAGGCGAGCAGAACAGCGAAATTCTGCAGGCGCTCCAGCATCAGGGAGCTGACACCCTTGGCGAACGGCAGTCCGCGATGCCGCCACAGATAGACGGCGGCCAGGAGCGTGCCGAGCTTGCCCGGTGTGACCCGCAGCGGCGCATTGGCGGTCCGGATGAACAGGGCTTCACCGGCGGGCACGCGGCACGAGAGTGCGGCGAGGATCCGCCGCCACTTGTCGGCGCCCACGAACACCTTGATGACGATGGCGAGAGCCACCGCGCCCAGGAGTGGACCCGTCTGGGCGCCTCGCACGGCCTCGACCACGCCGCCTACGTCGATCTTCCGCAGCAGCACCGCGAAGATGCCCACGGTCACTGTCAATGCCAGGACGTACTTCACCCACTTGCGCAGGCTGGGACCTTCCGCACCAACCGCCACATCGGTTGGGACCTGATCGGCCGTCGGATGTCCCTGCTCCTTCGTCGGCACAACCGTCCTACCTCACTGGCACAGCTCCGCTGGCCCCGTTCTGGTCAGCCGCCCTACTCGAGCCCCAGAGCATTCCGCGCCACATCGAGCTTGAGCGTCATCAACTGGTTGACTTCCAGCCGGGACGCGCACCAGCAGTGAGCACACGTGGTGATCGGGATCGCCTCGAAGGCCTTCCGTACGCCCACCGCGGCGCAGTTGTTGTCCCCGGGCGGAATGTCGGTCTGGCCGCAGATCTTCAGATTGCCGGCGGGCGTCACCCGGCAGAACAGCAGCCCTCCCGCGCAGCGCATTGGGCTATCGTTGGGCCATTGCCGCAGGTAGCACAGGCCCGTGACGGAATGAGCGATGGCGGTGCCGCGCTCCCCCGACTCCTTCTCGGCGATGAGATCGTCCATGGCGCGCCGGTACGCCTGTATCTCCGGGGCATACGGATTCACGTGCTCGCCCCGCAATACCTGCTCCGTGGCCGGCTGGAAGAACACACGCGCTCCGACGGAGCGAGCGGTCTCCAGGACGAAGGGAATGTCGTCGAGGTTCTCGGACGATAGCACCGTCAGCAGCCGCAGGCGCAGGTCGCGTGACCGCGCTGCCTCCAGCGCGCTCATAACATCCCGAAAGCAGCCCGCCCCGCGTAGCTTGTCCTGCACCGCCTCCGGTCCGTCCAGGCTCAGCGTCAGCGTGCGGAGCCCATCCAGGTCGGGGAGCTTCCGTGGGACGAGCGCGCCGTTCGAGTTGATCCCCACGCGGATGTCCCGCTCCGCGCACCGCTCCACGATGCGCTCGATGCCTTCCTTGACCAGCGGCTCGCCGCCCGTGAAGATGACCTGGCGCGTTCCCTCGCGGGCGAATTCGTCAACGAGGTCGCAGACTTGCTCTGCGGCCAACTCCTCCCCCGGGTCCCGCCACGACTCACAGTAGCCGCAGCGATAGTTGCATCGCCGCGTGACCAGCCAACTCACGATCAAGGGCGTTCGGCGCCGCAACAGCTTCGCCTTGAGGAACGCCTTACCGAAGGGAATGGCGGAACGCAAGCCCACGGACACTCATCTCCCGGATGTTGCGGATCCTCTGCCTGGATCTGGCGGCTCGCGCGGCTACACCATATGGCGGAGCGGAAGCTCCTTGGCTCGTCCGCGGAAAAGCCGCTTCAGATACCACTTGCACGACAGCTTCATGGCGCCGCTCGGACACCGCTCCCGGCATGCGAAGCAGTAGATGCAGCTCCGCGCCACCGTCGGCCACGGGTCGAGCTCAATGGCATCAACCGGGCACGCATCAGCGCACGTGCCGCACTGTGTGCACTCCCTGTGCTGCGCCACCGGCCACAGCGCCTGCTGGCGCATGCGGTAGATGGCCTTCGCCACCAGCGGGTTGCGCTTGGGCTCGGGGCCCGGTCGAGCGAAGCTCGCCACCGGCTGGGCCGGATGGTGACCGATAACCTCGATATCGTCAAGCCTGCCCCGACCGATTCCCCGGCGCTCCGCCGCCACCGTGGTGGGCACCTCGTCCGGCGCGATCCCCACCAGGGCGGAGCACACGGCGTCGAGAGCCACCAGGTCGGCACTCGCCCCCACGATGCCGGACGGAACGGGTTTCCCCTTGACGCTGCCTCCTCCTTCGAGCCCCACCACACCGTCCATCACGGCCAGGTGAAACGGCACCGCCACATTGAGATCCACCACCGCGTCGGCGAGACGGCCCGGCGTGGATGCGGTGCGGTGAATGGCGCACTTGGAGCCGCCCGGCAGCAGCCCCACCTGGTTCTTGAGGGCGCCGGTGAATGTCGTGATGGTGTGCGTCTTGAGCTTGGGCAGGGTGACCAGTACATCGCACTCCCACAGCACGGCCGGCAGATACAGTGACGTGAGCTCGCGGCCGTCCACCTGCACGTGCCGCATGTCCTGGGCGTCGAAGTTGACCCACTCGGCGCCCTCGTCCCGCACTGCGTCGCCGAGGCCCGACGCCTCGAACGCCTCATCGCCAAAGCCAATGATGCCGGAGGACTCGCCCACAAGCGGCGTCCCGCCGTGCTGCTTCACCACGCGGAGCATCCCCCGGACCAACTCCGGATGCGTCGTCTTGGCCTGCTCCGGCGGAGTCCCCCGCATCAGGTTGACCTTCAGCAGCACGCGCTTGCCGTCGAAGACGTCGAGCTTGCCGATATCGGCGAGCGCTCCCGCGATGGCGGCGGCCGCCCCCTCGTACTCCGGGCAGTCGCGCACGGCGACCACTGATCTGTCGTCTGTTCGCATCACTCAGCTCTCTGCAGTTGCGGTTCAGTT
>JASFTE010000711.1:0-3178 GCA_050114035.1 Armatimonadota bacterium
TCTCACGATTCGCGACTACGGCTACCGGCAGCGGGCGAAGTCGAGCGCATTCAAGCTGTTCTACAACGGTGGGTCGGAGAGCCACATCTACATCCATGACGTGGAGCTATACAACATCAACCGGGGCCTCAACTGCCTGCGCAACACCTCCAGCTCCATCGTGCTCAACTTCTGGGGAAACCCCTTCGCGGATGTCGCCTTCATCAACAACAAGGTCGAGAACTTCGGCGCCTACTTCTGCCGGGGAGCAATCTGGGAGGACGGCGGCCGGTTCCGCTTCCAGAACAATTCCCTCTCCATGGACCCCGGGACGCAAGTGGACGAGCGCCGGGCTGCCTCGGGCTGGAAGCTCTGGGGTCGCTTCGCGGGTTGCCAGATCCTCGACAACGTGATCGACATGAATGGCGCCGCGTGGAACTCCGCCGGGTTCTCTCCGGCCGTGAAGGTCTGCCAGGGCACCCGAGACTGGCTCATCCGGGGTAACGTGATGATCGATCTCGGGATCGGGATCCAGTCCTTCGCGGCCGGCTATCCGGGCCGGCGACCGATCAGCGATATCATCATTGACCGCAACCTCTTCTGGATGTCCTACGCCGAGAGGTCGCACCTGGCCATCGCGGTGAGCATCGAGGGTCATCCCAACGCCCCAAAGGAAGAAACGGTCGAGGACGTCACCATCAGCAACAACTTCATGTATTCGGCAGTGGGATGGGGGGCGGGCGCCATCAGGTGTACGGCAGGCAACAAGGAGGCACCGCAGGAGGGAGCGATCCGGATCGTGGGCAACACGATGTACGGCGCGCCCAGGCAAGGGATGGTGGTGATCAGGCCCAGGACTGCGTTCAAGCACAATGGCTTCGTCATCCGCAACAACATCCTCCACGCCACCTCTGGCACCAAGCCGCAGATCGTGGTGAACTACAGCCCGACCGGTTTCATCTGCGACGGCAATGCGTACAGCCCCGGAGGCACCTTCGAGTGGGGAGGCAGCGGGGGATTGTCATTCGCACGCTGGAGAGACGCCACCGGGCAGGATATTGCCTCTAGAGCCCGCACCCCCCGGTTCCTGTCTGGCGAGGACGGAGATCTCCATCTCAGTCCCCTCGACACGGTCGCGACCCAGACTGGCGTGGCGCTTGACTGCACAAGCGTGGATTTCGACGGCGACCCACGGTCGGCCAATCGGCCGGTGGCCGGCGCCGACGTGCCTCCGGCACTGGCCTCTACGGGCGGAGGAGCCCCATGACTTGAGTGATCCCCGCCGGGCTGCTAACCACGCCCTCATCCAGCAGCCTCTGGAACTCACGGGCGAGCACAAGTGGCGGTCTGCGCCGCTTGCGGCGATCCTGTCGAGGGGCCGGTTGTGCGCCTTCCTGGGGCTTCTCGCGGCGCAGGGCGAATGCGATGATGTAGTTCCTGCAGTTGCCCGCCTTGGGGAGCCACCGAGAATTCGAAGCCGCCCTTCCCGCTTATGGAGGGCGGCTTCTTCGCGCTATTGGCACGGTCCCGGGCGCTCACTCTCTTCCCGCCGGGGCGCGTAGCATTGGTGAGCGCCGCACCCGCACCTCGCCTCCGTTGGCGCGCAACCGCTGTGAGTGGCCCCGACCTCCGTGTTCAGCCGTCGCCAGCGGCCTGGCGGTCAGGTAGAACTGAGGCCAGCTCCCGTGCGACGGCGTTCTGGGGGTCGTTCTCGAGCACGATGCCCACGTGCGCCTCGGCAAGCGAGTACTCGCCCCGGCTCAGCAGTTCCGAAGCGAGATTGAGTCGGGCACTCTCGTGCGCCGGATCCACCTCGACGACCTCGCGCCAGAGGGCCAGGGCGCGGTCGGCATCGCCTGAACCCTTGGCCGCTATGGCCAGGCAGTTGAGGTAGCTCGGATCCCGAGGGGACTCCCGCACCAGCGCCTCGGCGTGCTCGACGGCATCTTCGTACCGGTCCGTCGCCATGAGGATCACGGCCAGGTCGCGGTGGACGAGGGGCATGTTTGGGTCGAGCTCCAGCGCCCGCCTCATGTGGGTGATCGCCGGCTCCACGTCACCGATGCTCATCAGCACGACGCCGAGGGCGGCGTGGGCCGCGCCGCAGTCCGGGCCCAGTCGCGTCGCCGTGCGCGCCTCTGCGAGGGCCTGCTCGAGGTGGCGCTCGGCCTCGGACGCCAGGCCCCGCTCCTGCGACACCTTCGCTGCCCTGTGGTTCCACCGGCACAAGGCCAGATGACCGTCCAGGTCCTCGGGGGCAACCGCGACGAGCCGCATGAGCAGCTCTCCCTCCCGATGCATGGAGGGCTCCACGCGCTGCGCCAGCGTTGCAGCATTGCGCAGATGGGTCGGCGAGCACGACAGGTCGTCGATGGTGTCGCTGTCCGGGTCGCGGATGGGCAGCGTGGTCGCGACGCCCTTGCGCGGCGGCAAGACCTCGCGTGCTCTCTCAGACATCCCGAGGGCTTCGTAGGCCGATGCCAACACGTGACGCGCCGGCCCGAAGCTGGGGTCCTCGGCAAGTGCCGGCGATAGCAGCTCGACGACCTCCTGCCACCGCCTCTCGCGCCTGGCGACCTCCGCGAGGCCCAGGAGGCCGTGCTGGCGGTGCGTGTCCGTGTCGGCTATCTCGCCAAAGGCCTGGCGAGCGGCATCGAGCTCCCCCAGCTTGAGCGCCACATTCCCCAGCCGGCGCCGCACCCACGGCGCATCGCGCGAAAGCTCGACGGTGCGGCCCAGGAGGGGCAGGGACCGGTCGGCCCGACCCACTGTCTCGTGGAGCAAGGCGCGGTAGTAGGGCCATCGGTAATCGCGGGGGGCCAATCCACTGGCGACGCGATAGCACGCGCCCGCCTCTTCGTAGAAGAGATTCGCGTGGTAGACCATCCCGAGGAGCCCAACGCGGTCAGCCGAATGGACCCGCTTGCGAGCAGCCGCATCTGCCTCGCGGATCTGGTGAGCCATGGCGCGGGGCGCGTCGGATAGCTCAGGCAGTGGAGGAAGCTGGTCCCGCAGGGCCGACGCCGAAAGGTGGCGCAGCAGGAGCACAGCGCCACAGCCGGTCAGAAGGACGGCGACGCCGAGCAGCACGATCCACCTGCGCCGGTCCTGGGCCCGGGGCCCGGGCGCAGCTGCGGTGCACGGCCGCCACCCAGCCGCACCCGTGTCCTGAGAGCCGGGATCCGTAGCGTCATCGGTC
>JASFTE010000712.1:0-3178 GCA_050114035.1 Armatimonadota bacterium
CACGGTCATCTTCCACCGTCCCCGGGACTTGACGTACACCACGCCCCGGGGGGCCAACACCCGCTGGCACTCTCTCATCGGCACCTTCCCCAGGTCCTCGGCCACCACCAGGTTCACCAGCCCGTCGACATACGGCAGGCGCTCCCCATCGAACGCATCCACCGAAACGGGACCGTACAGCCCCATGGCCCGGATCTGCGCCCGGGCGGCATCAACCGTCTCTGCACCGACATCGAGGCCGTGCACGAGATAGCGCTCGTTCTCGCGCAGCGCTGCCGTCAGCGTTCCGTCGCCGCACCCGATGTGCACGATCAGGCCCCCGGCCACACCCGTATCACTCAGGATCTTCCGGGCCAGCGCCCTCTGGGCCCCCTTGGCCGCGTCTGCGGCACCCCCGACCATGCACGTCGATGCGCACAGGAGCACAACGACTGCTCCTCCGATGCTCAATAGTCTGCGCTTGAGCCTTCGTCCCGACATCGCGGCACCTCCGGTTGAGTTGACGATCCCCCTGGAGTATAGCACGCCCGGCGGCCTGTGGTGGCGGCCCCCACAGAATGGCCATGGACGGCCCTCCGGAAGCGCGGTACATGCAGGGGACCGGATCAGGGGGACGAGCTTGTCGCCAGCACGGGGCACGATGGTCCCGCGCGAGTGAGTATCATTGGCGCCCCTCACACGATTCTGGCCACGCGGAACAGCCCGAGTCGCCGGCAGGCGTCATCTGGCCGACGCGGATGCAAACGGCGCTCCACCGAGAGCCACCGACGTGGTCGCGCTGCGGTCGGCCCGCCCGGGTCAGGTCGCCCTCCCATTGGCGGCAGTGCCGTGTTAGCCGTTGAGCACCCAGCCGGGACGGTACTCCCGGCTGAGCAGGTCGTTGGCCTCGGCGTTATTGGTGACGCGACCAGCGGCGCCATCGTACTCGATCTTCTCGCCCACGCGGTAGGCCACCAGCCCGAGCAGCATCTGCTCGATCAGCGTCCCGCCATAGTCGAAGTCGCAGGAGGTCTTGAGATCGCCCTTGCACGCGTCGATCCATTCCTGCTGGAAGCCCCCCAGCGGCGGGATGAGCTTGTCCTCCGGCCGCGGCTCGTAGTAGGTCATGTTGGCATCGTTGCCGCGGGGGATCAGGATGCGGGAACCGAAATCCGCGACCAGATGCCCTTTCGAGCCCTCGAACATCGCGCCGTGCCCGATCTTCTTCAGATCCACGTACCCCCTGGGGGACTGTGGCATCATGCCTCCCTGGTACCAGCCCACGGTGATGGCCGGGCGCCAGTCGTTGGCGGGATGCTCAAAGCTCGCCGCCAACTCCACGGGGGTGACCTCCGGGTTGAACTCCTCGCCCGTGGCTACGGCCGAGGTCGGGAGGCCGGCGTCGATGGCGTTCCACGCGAGGTCCATGGTGTGGCTGCCCATGTCGCCGACCTGCCCGCTGCCGAAGTCCCAGTACATGTTCCACTTCAGGCAGCCGCCGAAGTAGCCGGGATTGTAGGGGTGGTAGGGCGAGGGCCCGATCCAGAGGTCGTAGTGCAGCGTCTCGGGCGGCTCGCCTTCAGCCGGCAGATACCCCGGCCTGCGAAGCTGCCGGTTGCCCCACGCGCAGGCGCTCTTGAGCTCCCCGATGGCTCCATCCCGGACCAGCTCGCGCACGCGATTGAAGTTCTCAATGGCATGCCGCTGCGTGCCGACCTGCGTCGCCAGCTTGTCCTTGTTCTTGAGATAGGTCGCGCGGACCACCCGCGCCTCCTCCACGGTGTTGCCCAGCGGCTTCTCGCAGAAGACGTGCAGCCCGCGGTTCATGGCCCACGTGGCGATGAACGCGTGCGTGTGGTCCGTGGTGGCACAGATCACGGCATCGAGGTCCTTCTGCTCCAGGCACTTGCGCCAATCAATGTAGTGCTCGGCGTCCGGGAACTTGTCCGCGGCCAGCGCCAGGTGCTCCTCGTCCACATCGCACAGAGCAACGACGTTCTCACCCGCGGCCACGCCATGGTGAGCCTTGCCTCGCCCCCAGGCGCCGATCAACGCCAGATTCAGTTTGTTGTTGGGGGCGTTCTGCCCCCGCAGCGTTCCGCTTGGAAGGATGAGCAATCCAGTTCCAGCAGCTGCCGCAGATTTCAGGAATTGACGTCGTTCCATGGTACGGGTCTCCTCTCGAGACAACGATTTCCACACGAGTATTCGAGATCGGACGGCATGATTCCTATCTGCCCGGAATCGGGGCCGTCTTCAGCGATTCCCATGTGGGCTCGTACTCGGCGGCCGGTGCGATGCTGGCGCCCAACATGGTCAGCCCGACGGCCAGCGAGACCGGAAGCAATGGCCTGGTCCGCATGGCTCTGGCTCCTTGTTCTCCGGGGGACGGGTGGAGGGCGCTCTCAGTTATCTGGCCAGCGCTCGATCCTCATCCGTCGGCTCGATGGTCACGCGGTACCGCGGGTCAGTCACCCACAGGCTGTAGTTCGGATCGTCCTTGTGGTGTCGGTAGTGGTCCTCGACGCTCTCAGGCAAGGCCTCATCGCACAGTTCGTTCCGCGCTGCGGTCTCGGTTATCCTGACCGAGCCACCCCGCCTGCCCGTACGCCGGAGTGTCAGGACGATGGTCTTTCCCGCGGACTCGATGGTCACCGTTTGTGTCGTGGGACTCGACTGGCGAGTCGCGTCTTGGGCCGCCTCACGTTCGCCCGTGCCGGTCTGGAGCACATGGAGGAACTCCACCGCCGTCGCGGGCGTCTTCGCTCGGAGCTCCACGCGCCAGCCCTCAAGCCCGATGGTGCTTTGCACCGCGTAGGGATCGTCGCTCTTCGCGTAGCCTTCATCGGTCACTCCGTATTGGACGCCGGCCACCTCGAAGTCGTGACCCCTGCCGCCGATCTTGATCCGGTCTGCGTTCTCCTCGCCCGGCATGAGGGTCTGCACACGCAGCCACCCGTCGCCCCTGTTGTGGGGAGACCCGGATTCGACCCAGAAGCCCGCCCCGCTCATGCGGAAATGTCCGCCTGGATCCGGATGGGGAATGAGCCTGCCCGGCTCGACCTGGAGTTGCTGCGGACCGATCTCCTCCGAAGCGACGCTGGTCTCGTTGCCGAAGGCTGCCGGCTCCCGCAGACTGTGAAACAGCCACCGGGGCCTCTTGGCGGCATCGGTCACCTCGATGCGATCGTAGATCACG
>JASFTE010000713.1:0-3177 GCA_050114035.1 Armatimonadota bacterium
CCCAGACTGCCCAACGAGAGCCAACGCGATCCCGGATAGAAATGGAAGACGGGTTTCTTCTCGATCGGATTGACCGACATCGATGACACTTCGCCGTAGATCACGCTGTACAGCGCGCCATCCTCGTTCCGGCGTGTCCTGCACCATCCCTCGTGTCCACGCGGAATGACACATCGTCTCTGACACGTGCGGCAGCGCACGGCTCCTCCCCCGAGCCGGTCGAACAGCCGCGCCTCCACCTTCATACGCCGTACTCCCCTCGCAGGGGAACGTAGAGCACCTCACAGACTGCCGTGGTGTGGAAGCCCGTCGCCGTCTTCTCCTTGAGGACTAATGTCTGTTGGTCACCTGTGGCGACCGGTGCGATGAGCTTCCCTCCGGGTGAGAGCTGGTCGAGCAGGGGCGCGGGGATGGTGGTACACGCGGCGGTGATCGCGATGCTGTCGAACGGTTGCAGCGGCGGATAGCCCATCGCGCCGTCGGACCGTACGAGGACCAGATCGTCGTAGCCGGCCCGTGCCAGGTTGGCCTTGGCGAACTCGTAGGTCACGGCATCGATCTCGACCGCGACCACCACGCCGCCGGCTCCGACCACCTCCCGCGCCACCGCCGCGCCGTACCCGGAACCCAGGCCGACCTCGAGGAACCGTTGGCCGGTGTCCAAACCCAATGGCTCGTAGAACAGCGGATAGCTGTGGGGGCAGGAGATGGTGGAGTGCTCGCCGGGGAGCGGCAGAGGAACTTCGGCATAGGCGTAGTCACGATACAGACGCGGGATGAAGTCCTCCCGGCAGACCGTGAGGAGTGCCCGCCGTATCCGCTCCGACGTGAGATACCCCTGCCGTGTCAACTCGTGTGCCTTCGCGGCTCGTTCGCGCTGGAAGTCATCCTTGGTCTTGATCGGCTCCCGAGCCGGAGGCACGATCCAGCCTCGCATGGCGGCCCACTCCGTTCCGTGGCGCTGGCCATCGCACGGTGGCGCCTCCGCGTCGAGGCGTCACATGTGGAGTATAGTGTCCGGCGACCCTGGGGCCACGAGACGACGGACGCGGGCCGGAGAGGCAGCGTCCAACGCCTCCCACATCAGCGCAGTGAGACATGGTGCGCTGGCTGGTTGGGGGTGCCGCGCGGTATCCTTCGCCTGTGAGGGAATGAGGAGTCGTCCCGTGACACGCCGGCCATCCCATCGCGGAGTCGCAGGATCGATCTGCCGCAACTGCCGTCGTGACGGTCCCATCGCCTCCCGGGCACTTGGCGTCTGCAGCGGATGCATCCTGTCGGATTTCGGCAAGGTCGAGCGCCACGTCGCTCGGGTCCACGCGAAGGCGCGTGCGGAGTTTGACCTCCCGGGAAAGCCGCCAGACGAACCGGATGGTATTTGCTGCCGCCTGTGCGGCAACGAATGCGTCATCGGTGAGGGCAAGCTGGGCTTCTGCGGGCTGCGCACGGTGGAGCACGGGCGGATCAGGCACCTGGCCGGTACGCCCGCGCGTGGCCTGCTTTCGTGGTACCGCGATCCTCTGCCGACCAACTGCGTAGCCGACTGGGTCTGCGCGGGTAGCCGTCAGCACGGTCGGCACAACCTGGCGGTGTTCTACGAGAGCTGCACCTCCGACTGCCTGTTCTGTCAGAACTGGCACTTCCGGCTGACCGTACCCGAGTCGAGCGAGACGACGAGTGCAGCAGACCTTGCCGACGCAGCCAACGAGCGGACGTTCTGCGTCTGCTATTTCGGGGGTGATCCCGCATCACAAATGCCGCACGCCTTGGCATCGGCGCGGCTGCTGGCCGAGCGCGGCGTGCGCGTCTGTTGGGAGACCGCCGGCACGATGCACCCCAAGCTGTTGGATGCTGCCGTCCGGTGGTCAATGCGTTCCGGTGGCTGCATCAAGTTCGACCTGAAAGCCTTTGACGAGCAGCTCCATCTCGCGCTGTGCGGCATCTCGAACGAGCGCACGCTCGCCAACTTCGCTCGGGCCGCTGCACGGAGCAAGGAACGCCCCGAGCTACCGCTGGTCGTCGCCAGCACGCTTCTCGTTCCCGGGTACGTCGATCCTGATCAGGTCGGCAAGATCGCCGGCTTCATCTCCCGGATCGATCCGGACATCCCGTATGCGCTGCTGGCGTTTGCCCCGCACTTCTACCTGAGCGATCTGCCGCGCACCGCCGCCTCCCACGCCCAGGCGGCCGAAGATGCCGCGCGTGCCGCAGGGCTCCGGCGTGTGCGCATTGGGAATCGACACCTCTTGGAACGGGCGTAGGGTCGCCGCCAGCGGCGCCTCGGCGTCCCCCCGCGCCGGATCCCGCCGCGCACGAGCCGCAGTACGGCGGCCGGAGCACGCGCATCCCACCGGCTGGACACTGCCTGCACCTGTCGCGATACTCGGCGGCGAAAGGAGACCCCCGTCGCGATGGAGCCCACCTGGACGTCACTTGTACCGGCCCTGCTGGCGGTCGTGCTCGCCTTCGTCCTGCGTGACGCGGTGGTCGCGCTCCTCGTCGCCTGCGTGGTGGGGGTTCTGCTCCTCGGGCAAGGACTGCAGGGCTTCCCCGGTCTGCTGACCCGCTCCCTCGGCACGGCCGACTTCATCTGGGTGTTCGCCATCGAGCTGTGCATCGGGGTACTGGTGGCGTTCCTGCAGCGCTCCGGCGCCATCGCGCTCTTCCGGGCGCGGGCGTCTCGCATCGTGACCAATCGGAAGCGGGCGGGGACGATGGGGTGGGTCCTTGGGCTCTCCGTCTTCTTCAGCGATTACTTCAGCCCGCTCTTCGTCGGGGCCGTCATGCGAGATCTGACGGACCGCTACCGCATCTCCAGGGAGAAGCTGTCATACATCTGCGATTCGACTTCGGCCTCGGTCATCGTGCTCATTCCCATGTCGGGATGGGCGGTCTACCTCGCCGGCCTCGCGGCGAGCTCTGGACTTCCCGACCGGGATGCGGCGCTGGATCTCTTCATACGGAGCATCCCGTTCAACCTGTACGGCATCCTGACCGCGCTGCTCGTCGGCCTGATCGTGCTGGAGATCGTGCCGGACTTCGGTCCCATGCGCGGAGCCGAGCGCCGAGCGCGGGAGACGGGGAAGGTCCAACGCGACGGCGCGATACCGATGATGGGCAGGGAGCTGACCGACATCGAGGTGTCGGACTCACCGCATACCGGTATCGGCCTCAACT
>JASFTE010000714.1:0-3172 GCA_050114035.1 Armatimonadota bacterium
CTGCTGGCCGGGGAGTACGGTGTCATCACTCTCGGCGGCCGCTATGCGATTGCCATCATCTTCCCCATCGTCACGTTCTTCTTCGTGGTGTTCTCCGTCATGGAGGACACGGGCTACCTGCCGCGCCTGGCGCTGCTCATTGACAGGGTATTCAAGAAGATCGGCCTCAGCGGCCGCGGCGTCATCCCCATCGTGCTCGGATTTGGCTGCGACACGATGGCGACGATGGTGACGCGCACGCTGCCGACGGTGCGGGAGCGTGTCATTGCCACGATGCTCCTGGCGCTGGCCATTCCGTGCTCGGCGCAGTTGGGCGTCATCCTGGCTCTGCTGCACGGGCGGCTGGCGGCGTTCGCGATCTGGGTGGCGGCGGTGACGGGGACGTTTCTGTTCGTGGGCTTTCTCGGGGCACGGCTGATGCCGGGGGAGGCGCCGCACTTCTTCATGGAGCTGCCTCCGCTGCGGCTGCCAAAGATCAGCAATGTGTTCACGAAGACGTACACGCGGGTGGTCTGGTACCTCAAGGAGGTGCTCCCGCTGTTCCTGCTGGCCAGTGTGCTCATCTGGCTGGGGCAGTTGACCGGGCTCTTCGACCTTGCCCTTGCCGGGCTGGCGCATCCCGTGCGGTGGATCGGCTTGCCGGCGGAAGCGGCGCAGGTGTTCCTCTTCGGGTTCTTCCGCCGCGACTACGGCGCCGCGGGACTCTACGATCTGAGCAGTGCTGAGATCGTCGGACTCGACGGCAGCGTAGCTCCCGTCTTCACGGGCGTGCAGCTGGTCATCGCCGTCGTGGCGCTGACTCTTTTCCTGCCGTGCATCGCCCAGTTCCTGATGAACGTAAAGGAGCGGGGCCTCAAGGTGGGGCTGGCAATTTCCCTGTTCACGTTGGTCTTCGCGTTTCTGGTGGCCCTGGCGCTGGGCGCGGTGCTGCGCGGATTCCACGTGTCGCTGTGAGGATACGGAGGCATCCACATGCTGCTGAGTGAGAAGGCACAAGAAATCCTGGAGACCTTGTGGCTGCAGCGAGAGGGACAGGGCCCGGTGCCGCTGTCGGCTCTGGAGAACACCCCCGGCTTCGAGGAGCTGTCCCAGATGGGCTACGTGAGCGCGGCGGACGGCAGGGCCGAGCTGACCGAAAGGGGTCTTGTCGAGGCCGAGGCGGCCATTCGCCGGCATCGTCTCGCCGAGCGGCTGATGGCCGACGTCCTGGACGTGGGAGACGTGGGCCTGCACGAGGCGAGCTGCCGCCTGGAGCACATGCTCCACGCGGGGCTCGAGGACAAGGTCTGCCGCCTGCTGGGCCACCCGCGCGTCTGTCCCCACGGCAAGCCGATTCCACAGGGAGCCTGCTGTCGCCGCCGCGCGAAGCCGGGCGAGAAGCTCGTTGCGCCTCTGGCCGACCTGGAGGCGGGCGAGGAAGGGCGGGTGGCGTACCTCATCACGGGCGACGGCGTGCGCATGCGGGAGCTGATGGCCATCGGGCTCGTGCCCGGGGTCGGCGTGAAGCTGATGCGGAAATCTCCGGCGTACCTGTTCTCGCTGGGCGAGAGCGAGTTCGCGGTGGATGAGGACATGGCGCGGGCGATCTACGTGCGCCTGCAGAAGTAGATGGCAGGAGACGAGCCGACCGGTGTGGCCACATCAGTCAGGTCAGTGCCGGCCGGGGGGTCGGTGATCGGTGCACGGCTTGACGAGCAGGGCGTGCCAGCCGCCGTGGTCCACGACCGACGGCATCACAGGACTGTCACCCGGCGCTCACGCCGAACCTTCCTGAGACATCCGGGCGACGGTGTTGTCTAATGCGTTGACCGGGCGCAGCGGTTGTGCTATGCTGCGGCGCTGACGATGGGGGAGGGTATCTGCAGTTGCAGCAGTGGCCGTATCTCCCCTGTGCTTTTTGCTTTATCATCCCTGCATCGGCTAATCCGGGCCCGGAGGGGAGGACCTCCTACAGGCCGCGCCGAGGGGATTGCGGATGATAGAGCTGGGCTGAGCTACGGTGTTGCGGGGAGGGCTCGCGAGGAAACACAGGACACTCACGAGCGCCCTGCTGCACACGATGCGACGCCCAGGGAGTGCATTGTGCCGCGCGCGTAAGGTGGCGTGGCGGGAATGCGCTCCGCGCAGTACCAATACAGGAGGGCAATCAAGTGAGAACGACTGCAGTCGTACTCGGCGTTGTCGTGGCGCTGAGCGTGGCGACGCCGAGCTTCGCAGCAGACATCACGCGAGACGTGCCCTTCACCCACTGGGCCTATGATGCGGTCCAGAAGCTCGTGGATCTGGGTATCATTGAGGGTTATCCGGACGAGACCTTCAAGGGCGACCGGGCGATGACGCGATACGAGTTCGCCATGGCGGTTGCCCGGCTGTGGGACAAGATCCCGGATCTGCAGGGCGAGAGGGGCGAGAAGGGCGAGAAGGGTGACCCGGGCGCCGCCGGCGCCAAGGGCGACCCGGGCGCCGCCGGCGCGAAGGGTGACACGGGCGCCCGCGGCCCGGCCGGGGCCAAGGGCGACAAGGGCGATCCGGGCGAGCCTCCGAGCGAGGACGAGATCCGGGCCATCTGCCAGAGACTCATCGACGAGTTCAAGGACGACCTTGCGGCGCTGAAGGATCAGTTGGATCAGCAAGGCAGGGACATCGATGACCTGGACGCCCGGGTGACGGCTCTGGAGGAGCACCCGGACACGCCGCATGCGTACGGGTACCTGGACTACCGTCTGGGGATCGCCGGCGATGCGATGTTCACGTCGGAGAGCAGCCTGATCGGCGGCGACTTCGACACGCTGACGGCGACCATCGGCATCGAGGGCGAGATCCTCGATGACGTCTACGGCCGCGCGACGGCGAAGTTCCACGACGCGGCGTCGGGCGTGATCGGGATCGAGGACTACATCTGGGAGCTCAACGGCGAGCCCGCAGCCGCGAGCCGGCAACCACCGATGGAGTTCTTCCTCGACCTGTTCGGTCCGTTCCAGGGCGGTCTGCTCGAGGTACGCGGTAGCTCCGAGCCCATCTGGCTGGATGAGGCGTGGATCTCGTTCGACACGGACGTGATGCACCCGACGAGCTGGGCGGTGGGTCGGCAGTTCATCGCGCAGGGTCCGGTTGGGTTGCTGGTTGACAACCAGCGTCTGGCGCTGCAGGGCGCGTCGCTGTCGCAGCAGCA
>JASFTE010000715.1:0-3170 GCA_050114035.1 Armatimonadota bacterium
TCGAGAAGCCGCTCGCTGAAGTCCAGCTCGGCCGCGTGCACTCGGCGGGCCACGGGGTCCATGGGCGGGGCGAGGAGCACGATGGGACCCTCGTCGCGCCATTCGGAGCCCGTGGCTGCCACCACTGCTCTCAGGACATCCTCCGCGCTCGCGTCGTGCGGGACCGACAGGAAGATGGGGACGTCACGGTAGGCCTCGTCCGTCCGCACTTGCCGACCGGCCATCTTGGCGATTCTGGGCGCGACACTGGCCGTGCGGTAGATGGCCGGCTGGCGCAGCCATCGATCCACGCCGCCGGGCGGGGCGGGGGCCCACCTGCCGGCATCCGGAGTAGTGGGAGGGGGACCCAGAGGCCCGGTGCTGAATCGGGCCGGCGTCCACTCGAAGTCGCATCGCCGCCCATCAAGCTGCACATCCACCTTGACTTCCCAGTCGCAGGTGAATACCTCGGCCTCGGGCAGGTCGGCGCGCTGCTCGGCCGATAGCTCGGCCAGCAGAATGTAGTCCCCGGCGCGGAGCTTCTCGTGTTGCTCGGGCGTGAGGGTCTCAAGGAAGTCGATGACCAGCCAATACTTCTGCCGATGGCCGAGGCGCCACTGCACCAGGTAATCGATCCGCTTGTCTGTCAGGGGCACGGTCCGCGGCTCGGGCGGGAAGGTGAGGACCAATGCCTGGCCCCCGCCGGGCAAGTCCACGGCCGTCGCCGTTGCGCGCAGCAGCTCGTCCGCCGTGGTGCCGGGCGGCGGGCGCACGGCCGAGGAGGGGCTCTTGCCGACCATCAGGGCGGCGATGATGGTATCCGGCTCCCGCTCGGCGAGCATCCGCAGGGCGGGCTCCAGGGGCGTGCGCTGCCCGGCGGCTGGCGTGTCCTGCTGTGCATACGCCGCGCCCGACAGCCACAGCAGGCAGACAAGCGCGGCGGTCAACGCGCCGCGCCCGGCCGCGCGCATACGCCAGAACTTGGCCTCATCACTGCTCCGGCTCCTCGACACCAGGCTTGCCCACCTCCTCATACCACTTGCGCCAGAAGGTGAGGTACTTGTCCTCGTCGGGCTCATAGAGGCTCCACATGGGCGCGTAGCCGCGGATGCGGGTTATCCGGGCCAAGCCATGAATGGCCCAGTACCGCACCATTCGATCGCCGTCCCACAGCGCTTCGCCGAGGGCCTTGACGGCCTCGGGAGACGGCATGTTGCCCAGGGCCTGTGCCGCCGCCTGGCGCACATCCGCGTCTGGCGCCTTCGTCAAGGTCAGCACGTGCTTCAGGCAGCCATCATCCTCCAGCTTTGACACCGCATGCACCAAGCGGCGCCGGGCGAGCCGGGACACGATGTCAGGCAGAGGCGGCGCCTGGAGAAGCTGCGCGGCCGCCTCCACGCCCTCCGGCGCCTCCAGGCGCATGAGAGCCCTACACGCTGTCATCGCCGCTAGAGCGTCCAGGCCGTGCACGAGCTCAAACAGCGCCTCCCGAGTCGGTGTGTCTTCGGGGAAGAAGCCCAGGCGTGCGGCGGCCGCTGAAACGAGGCGAACATCCTGATCCCGCAGGCAGTTCAGCAACTCGGCCCGGATCACCTCGAGCGGGGTAGCGGGCAAGGCGGGGGCGGCGGGTCGCCGAGCCGGCAGCTCGAGGAAGCCTCCGGCTGGGTGGATCAACTCAAATCGCGCCCCTGTCTTGGACTTCAGGAAGACGATGCCACGCGGCGCGGCGAAGGGATTCGGGTACGGCGTGTGGTAGCGGGGATCGTAGCTGCGCCATTGCACTTCCTGCCCCTCCAGCTCCGCGTCTCCCTTCAGCACGCAGCTCACCGTCGCCCGGCAGGCCACGTCAAGGGGGCCGGCCTCGTCACCCATGGACCGCGCGGCTATGCCGCTCACCTCGGCGACGATCTCGGCCTCGGCCAGCATCTCTGGCACGTCGAGGTTGGGGCGGGCGACGGCCACGACGCGGGCTGCTCGCGCCCACCCCAACGCCCCGAGCAGACCAGCCAGACACGCCAGCACCAGCTGGCGACGGCGCCACCCCACCATCCCCCAACGCCTCCTTTCTACGGCACGGGTTTCTCGGTGGCGTGGTCCAGGTAGAACTGGGCCAACTTCACCCTGACGACGCACCCCAGGCCCGGGCCCTGCGAGCCGCCGCGGTACTTCGCCTGAGCGTGCTTCACCTTGTCCGCACCGAGGGGGTCTCCGGGGGGCTCTGGGTCCGGGTTTTGGCCCTCGCTCTCCTGTGTGTAGGCGACCTCAAACTCCCCGTCCTCGCCCGTCTGATCGGCGACGCTGGCCGGGGTATCCCAGTCGTTCTCCTCGTCGTCGATCCATGCCCCGTACTTGACGTTGTAGTCGCAGTCGCCCATCGCGAGCGGATACTGGTCGTACATGATCAGGAAGTAGGTGCTCTTGAAGCCCCCCCCGTATTCCTCGTCGGTGAAAACGTAGACGACCGCGTAGCACGGCTCCAGCGACTCGTAGTCCTCGTCCGTGTCCTGGTAGGTCACAGTGCCCTTGCTGCATGTGCAGGTGACTGTCTGGTCGTCGGGGGCGGCGCTGTGGCCGTCGGCGGAGATCTCCACCTGTTGGGTGCCCTGCCCCTCGGTGATTCTGAGCTTGTCGCTCACCGTCCAGGTGATCGTCGTGCCCTCCGGCTGGTCCCCCGGTATGCTGCACTCCGCTTCGTAATGGTAATCGACCGGCTCGCCGCCGTAGTAGCGGAGGTCCTTCGTGCCCAAGTCCAACTGTACGTCGCCGCCGATGACGTAGATGGTGAGAGTGTCGTCGTCCTCTTCCTCCTCCCCCTCGCCCTCGGGCGAAAACGTGACGGTGAGAGTCACCGTCACCGTGGCCGCGTCCTCGTAGGTGTAGTCTGGCGACTTCTCCTCTGAGCTTGAGTACCCGAGGTCCCAGTCGTAGTCGAGCTCTCCTGGGCCAGGTATGTCCCCGACCTCGCAGTCGAAGTCGACCTGCGCGTTGATCTTCCAGTCGTACTCGGCCTCCTCCGTGGGCTCCGTGATGGTCACCGTGATCGCCCCGGCGGACCCGCACCACACCGCAAGCAATAGAACGACCACACCGGCCCCCATCACACGCTTCAGACTGCATCGCTCCATTCTACACACCTCCCATTGTCTTGTCCACAGCCGCCTGTGCGGCTGGGCAACGGGAGGGTTCGGCCG
>JASFTE010000716.1:0-3166 GCA_050114035.1 Armatimonadota bacterium
CGCGCGGCTCGTCCAGGCGCCGCCGGGGCTCGCGCTCGCCCTGTCGCACGTGGTGGGCTGGTTCGTGAGGGACGTGGTGCTGACGCGGGACGAGCTCGATGGGCTGATGGCGGAGTTGCTCGTGTCGGACGAGGTTCGGAGAGGCAGCGAACGCTTCAGTGACTGGCTTGCCGAGCACGCGGACGCCATCGGCACGGAGTACGCCTCGGAGCTGGAAAGGCACTTCGGGTGAGGCAGGCAGGAGAGGCAGTTGTCGGGCGCCAGTGCGGAGTCGATGGCGACGGCCAGAGGCAAGGGAGATGGCAAGGGGGAAGGGGATGCGCGAAGGACGGACCGAAGGAGACTCACAATGCTGACCTCGCAGCAAGTCAAGCAGTATGCGAAGGAGTCCGGCGCGGATCTGGTGGGGATTGCGCCGATGGACCGCTTCGAGGGCGCGCCCAAGCAGGCGGACCCGCGCTACATCTTCCCCGACGCCACGGCCATGATCGTCCTGGGCTTCCGGATCCCGCGCGGCTGCCTGCGGGGGATTGAGGAGGGGACGTTCTACGTCTCCTACTGCGGCATGGGGTATGCCGGCATCAACTTCGTGCTGCAGCCGATGGTCATCTGGCGAACGGTGCGCATGCTCGAGGACGAGGGGTACGAGGCAGTCCCGATCCAGAACAACTTCCCCTGGTGCCACATGCAGACGCAGACGGGTGAGCTGCGGCCGCAGTTCAGCCGACCCGTCGCTCCCGATCGGCCGGCGCCGGATGTATTCGTGCACCTGCGCATCGCGGCCGTGGCAGCCGGGCTGGGCGAGATCGGCTACGGGAAGGTGTTCCTCAGCCCCGAGTTCGGGCCGCGGCAGCGGCTGGCGTGCATCATCACCGACGCCCCGCTGGAGCCGGATCCGCTGTTCGAGGGGGACATCTGCGACCGGTGCATGCAGTGCGTACGGGATTGCACGGCCGACGCCATCAGCGAGACCGAGACGGTGGAGGTGAACGTCGCCGGGAAGCAGTGCGAGTGGGGCAAGCTCGACGTTGAGCGCTGCAAGGTCGGCTTCCAGTGGCCGGAGCCCGAGCACAACCCGTTCCTCGTGGAGCCGAGCCCCACGTACTTCTACGGCCGGGCGCTCGAGGGTGCGCGCGGGTGCATCCGGGCGTGCATGGTGCGCCTCGAGGAGGAGGGCCGCATCAGCAAGACCTTCAGGAACCCCTTCCGGAAGCGAAAGCCGTGGCGCATACAATGACCTTCGCCGTCGGCTACCAGTTGCCCGAGGAGGACGAAGAGCCGCTTGTTGACGTAGTCCGGGACTTCCTGCCGCGGATCGGCGAGGTGTACTTCCCCTGGCTCGACATGCCGAGCGGCCGCAGCCCCATGACGGCGGCCGGCGGCCTCGTTGACTGGGAAGGGCAGGCGCGGCTCGAGCAGGACCTGCGGCGGCTCAAGCATATGGGCGTCAGGCTCGACCTGCTCTTCAATGCCGCCTGCTACGGCCGGCACGGCATGTCGCGGCATCTGGCGAACCTCGTCTGCTCGACCATCGCGCACCTGCAGCAGCTCGTGGGGCTCGACCTCGTGACGACGACCTCCCCCATGATCGCGGGGACGGTGAAGCAGCACTTCCCGGACATCGAGGTGCGCGCGTCGGTGAACATGCGCATCGGGACGGTCAAGGGCATGGAGTACGTGGCCGACCGGTTCGACAGCTTCACCATGCAGCGAGAGTACAATCGCGACCTGGGCCGGATCTCCGAGCTCAGGGAGTGGTGCGACGCGCACGGCAAGGGATTGAGCATGCTGGCAAACAGCGGCTGTCTCAGCTTCTGCTCTGCCCAGACGTTCCACGACAACCTGGTGGCCCACGAGAGCGAGGTCAGCGAGACGGTCAACCTCAGCGACACGACACCGGCGCTCTGCTGGGACTACTACCGCGATACAGAGAACTGGGTCACCTGTCTACAGAACTCGTGGATCAGGCCCGAGGACATCAAGCGTTACGAGGCCGCCTTTCCTCTCATCAAGCTCGCGACCAGGATGCACGCCAACCCGAGGCGCGTCGTGGAGGCATACTGCACGGGGCAGTTCGAGGGCAATCTCCTCGATCTGCTCGAGCCCGGCCACGGCCCCGTACTGGCCCCCTACACCATCGACAACGCGCGCTTCCCAGCCGACTGGTTCGAGCGCACGACGAGCTGCGACAGGCGGTGCCAGAGCTGCGACTACTGTGCCTCGGTCCTGCAGGAAGTCCTGGTGTCGGCCTGATCAGTCACGTGGGTCGCGTCCCCCAGCCCGGCCGGGCAGTGCCACACCGGCACCGGCGCACGGCGCCAGCAGGGGCGCAGTGCGCCGGCACGCATATGTGTGTCCGCTCGCCGACTGTGCTTGACACGCCTGTGACACATACCCTATAAGCAATGTGCCGAGAGCTGGAAGCCTCGCGTCGTGCTATGGGCGGACGCGTGCGCTTGAGCAAGCGCTTGCGTCGTCCGGGACGCGGCTGCGGCTCTCGGCTTCGTCTGCATCGCCGGCGAGGCGCTCGGGAGGCACTTTCGCGATGTGCTCGAGTGCCTCGGCCGAGATGTCGGCATCGGCCTTTCGGCCGGCCTCGTAGGCAGCAAACTGGTACAGCATGTGCAGTTCGTCCAGTTGCTCCTTGTAGCGTAGGAACAACTGCTTCTGTCGCCGCTCCAGAGCGGCGAGAAGTGCCATCTCTGACTCCACGACAGAGTCCAGGAGCAGCCCGTGACCCCCTCGCAACTGACGTATGATCCTCGCGAATGCGTCCGAGTAATGCTCCGTCTTCGTCTTATTCGACACCTGCATCTGTGTGCTCTCCTCCCTTGAACGGACTCGTGTGGGCTCCGGCCCGGAGCTGCCATCGACCCGCTCGCCCACACCCGACGGAAGCAAGGCAGACTCAGTATACTCCTCGCGTTCCTCGAGTCGCCTATGGCCTCCAGCTACTGCTACGCTCCGTCTCCCTGGTGTTCACCTCCCACCTCGTCCCATGGGTTCCAGGGGCTACGCCCCGGCACACGCGACGGCGTGCACTCCCGCCCAGGGTCCCCCTGGTACTCATACTAGTGCCGCATTCGGTAAATCCATGCGGAGTATTGATGAGGGCGCCGTGGTGTTCGCCGTTGCTGTGGCCAGTGATACGGATGCGGATCGGCGC
>JASFTE010000717.1:0-3165 GCA_050114035.1 Armatimonadota bacterium
TGAGGATCTGGAAGCCGGCCTGTGCGCTGAACACCTCCCACATGGACCCGCGAGTCGTGTAGGCCCAGCCGGCGAGCTGCGCTTCGCCCATCTCGTTCGGGGCGCTGAAGAGCGAGTGCTCGGGGGAGATGATGACCGGCGTCGGGTAGTCGGTGTCGCAGCGCGTCGCCTGCAGGCCCTCCGGGAGCCACTCCAGCTCCGCTTCTTCCTGGTCCGTCTGGGCGAGCTGCACGAGTAGCCCTCCCCGGCTCACCCACTCGGCGATGGCCGCGCCCCTCTCCCCCATCCGCGCACGCACGTTCTCATCGCCCGTGCAGAAGCTGCCGAGGATCAGCACGCGGCAGCCGTCGAGGCGAAAGCCCTCAGCGAGGAACTCCTCGGTGCAGTCCCGGTACTCGCGCCCGAGCGCCTGCACGAGTTGCCCGAAGCCGCCCTCGCCCACGAAGCCGCTCGGCCGCACAATCGCCCAGACGCCCGGCCCGGCGGCCGTCGCCGTCTCGGTCGGCGCGCGGCCCTGGGTGAGCGCCACGACGGCGAAGGCGGCGACGGCAGTGAGCGCCAGCGTGCCTGGGAGGCCCCCGCGAGGCGTGTTGACTAAGGAGAAGACGCGAGAGCGCCGCATGCGTCGTGTGCCCTTCCGGTCGTGTATCCCCGCTGCAGCCCCGCCTTTGCGTTCACTCGAGCCCCAGCATCCCACGCAGCGTCGTCCAGAGTGTGAGGAGCGTCCTGGTGGCGATGCCGAGAAGGACCACCGCCCCGATCGGCACCAGCCCCTTCGCCCACAGTGGCAGCCCGCGGCCGCCCGTGGCGCGCTTGTCGAAGAGCACCACCACCATGGCGATGGCGCACAGCGGCACGGCGACGAGCGTCGCGGCCTGCCCCACGACTATGGCCCTGATCATCACCTCGGTCCCGCCGCCGGGCGCGTCGGCGCCCTTCATGATCAGCACTGCCGTCGTCATTCCCACGAGCAGCACCAGCGTGGCGAAGACCTTCGTGGGCACGGAATCCAGCTTCCCGCCAAGGCCCACGCCGTCGTTGACCATCACGCCGCCCACCAACGCGTTCGTCACGAAGCTGGAGAATGCCGCGGCCCAGAAGCCGATGCAGAAGATGTACTTGGCGCCCGCGCCGAAGACGCGCTCGAGCTGGATGACCATGTCCGTCGCGCTCGTGACCTCGATGCCCCGCGGATGCAGCACGGAGGCGGCGGTCATCATGATGACGGTGCCGATGAGCGTCAGCATGATGGAGCCGAGCACGGTGTCCGTGGTCCCGCTGGCCAGGTCGCGCTCGCCCCAGCCCTTGGCCTTCACGAGGTAGGACTGAAAGAACGCCCCGGCGATGGAGAACGTCGTCGCCACGAGGCCGCCGATGGTGATCCAGTCCACGCCGGGCGGGATCGTCGGCACGCACGCGCCGTGCAGAATGCCCAGCCCACTGGGGCGCGCCAATACGAGGTTCGCGGCGAAGGCGGCGAGCATCAGGATGAGCAGGACCGTCATCATCTTCTCGATGATGGTGTAGATGCGCTTGAAGGCGAACATGAAGGCGATGGCCGCCACCGTGAAGGCGAAGGGCCACACGAGCTTCCCGACGCCGCCGAGCAGCAGCCCCATGGCGGCCGTGACGCCCATGCAATTGCCGAACTGAAAGGCGGCGGCGATGCAGAACACGCCCACGCCGCAGATGACAGCGTACCAGCGCCCGAGCTTCTTCGCCGTGAGCCCGAGGAACGTGTCCTCGCACAGTATGCCGAAGCGCATGAACAGAGCGATGAAGCACGCCATGAGCACCCCGGCCAGCACCGACAGCCACAGCATCGAGTAGCCGTACAGCGACCCGGTCTTCGACATCAGCGTGATGCTGCCGGGGCCGATGATGGTGGCGCCGACGATGAACGCCGGCCCGATCCGGCGCAAGACACTGCGCCCGCTGAGCCCTTCCGTCTGGTCTTGCATGGCTGTCCCGCCCTCAGAACTAGTGACAGTCACCCATTTCAGCGCCCGGCATGCGGCCCCACGTGCCTGCCATGGCAGTCCGTGCACACGGTCTTGTCCAGGAGCTTGTGCCCGTTGGGGCGGTCGTCTCCCTCCCACTCATCGAAGAACGCATCCGCCTTCTCGGGCTCCTCGTGGGGACCATGGCAGCGCTCGCAGAAGGGCGCCACCTCGGCCCGGCCGAACAGGACGTCCGGCGGGGTCAGGTGGCCCTCATCGTCGGCGTGCTCGTACGAGAGCCCGTGGCAGTGGGAACACGTGATGCCGAACTGCTCGTGCGTCTCGGCGAGCTCTTCCCGTCCAAGGTTCACATGGCACACGAGGCAAGCCATGTTATCCTCGGGCATAATCGCCCGCAGGCCACTGCGCGCCGCGTGAGCCTCGGCCTGCTGCCGGACCTCCTGCTTGAACTGCTCGATCTTCGCCACGACATCCGGCGTGATGGACATCGCGCGCGCGGCGATCC
Source organism: Armatimonadota bacterium (assembly GCA_050114035.1). Classification (GTDB taxonomy): domain Bacteria; phylum Armatimonadota; class Zipacnadia; order JAUWAU01; family JAUWAU01; genus JAUWAU01. Next base: position 2,467 of record JASFTE010000717.1, read on the forward strand.
AGCCTCCGCACGCGACCACTGCGACGATTGCCGGCAATCTCCACTTCATGCATCTGCCTCCGTCTTGCACTGCCGCGTCCGCCGATCACACGGGATCCGGAATCTGGTACGGCGCCCTCTGCTCTCGGCTGACCAGAGCGTTGGCCTCGTCGTCCTCGGGGAAAGTCTCGGCCTCCGGGTCCCACCGCAGCTTCCGGCCGACCCACCGGGCAATGTTGCCCAGGTGGCACACCGTCGCCGAGCGATGACCGATCTCGACGTCCGCCACAGGCTTCTCCCGCGACCTCATGCAGTCGAACCAGTTCTGCATGTGGCTGTCGCTCACATACAACCGCACCTCCGGGTCCTCCAGCGGCTCGCCGAGCTCGGCCGGATCGGCCGTGAGGCGGCCGCGGTCGATGGTGATCTTGCCCTCGTCGCCGAGGAAGACCGCGCCGCCGCCGGGCCCGCCGCCGAGCCTCAGGAGCGTGCCGTCGGCGTACCGGAAGAACACCGTGGGCTTCTCGCAGATGGCATTGCCAGCGCCGCGCGAGGCGGGCTCCGTATAGGTCGGCGGATCGAACTTCGGCCCTTCGGTCCACACTTCCGCCGGCCCGCTCTCGTCCATCCCCAGCGCCCACTGCACCTGATCCAGCCCGTGCGAGCCCCAGCCGGTCATCTCGCCGCCCGACCATGGCCGGAACGAGATCCACCCCGGAT
>JASFTE010000718.1:0-3163 GCA_050114035.1 Armatimonadota bacterium
TGTCGGTGCCGCATACGCCGCAGGCTTTGACGCGGATCAGGACCTCGTCGGGCTCGATGGTCCGGAGGTCCTTCTCCTCGACCGTCATGTGTCTGGGCTCGTGGAATATGGCGCACTTCATGGTGGGCATGCTCGCGTCTCCCGGATCGGAGTCGTGTGGGGAGTATTGGCCGATGGCGCGACGGCACCTTCCTGCCCCGGGGGCAGGAGGCATGCGGCAGGTGAGCGAATCAGGCATGACCGACCACCGACACGATCGGAGGGATGACGTTGGATACCACTACACTCGGCAGCTCGGGAATAGAAGTGACGCGTATCTGCCTGGGCTGCTGGCAGATGGGCATCAGCGAATGGAGCGACGTGGCCGACGATGCGTCCATCGAGACGATCCATCGCGCACTCGACCTGGGGATCAACTTCCTCGATACGGCGGAGGTGTACGGCGGGGGGCACTCGGAGGAGGTCGTGGGGAAGGCGCTGCGGGGCAGACGGGACGAGGTCGTCATCGCCACGAAGGTGGGGCACCGGAACCTGAAGCGCGACGCGGTTCGCGAAGCGCTGGAGGCGTCGCTGGGTCGGCTGCAGACGGACTACGTGGACCTGTACCAGATCCACTGGCCGTGGCGGGAGGTGGAGCCGGAAGAGACCCTCGAGGCGCTGGCGGAGCTGAAGCAGGAGGGCAAGATCCGCGCCCTCGGAGTGTCGAACTACGACGCCGGCCTGATGGAGCGGGCCGTCAAGGTCACAGAGGTGGACAGCCTGCAGCCGCCGTTCAGCATCGTGTGGCGCGAGATCGATGATGCGACGCTGCCCTTCTGCATCGAGCACAACGTCGCCGTGCTGGCGTACAGCCCCATGGCGCAGGGGCTGATCCTGGGCAAGTTCAAGAGCAAGGACGACCTGCCGGACGACTGCCGCGGGAACAACGTGCTGACGCACGACGGCATCTGGGAGAAGGTGCTCGTGGTCTCGGACATGGTGGCCGAGATCGGCGAGCGGTACGGGAAGTCGCCGGCGCAGGTGGCGTTGAACTGGGTGCTGGCGACGCCGGGCATCACATGCGCCATCGCCGGGTCGAGGCGGCCGGAGCAGATCGCCGATAGCGTCGGTGCGGTGGGCTGGGAGATGGACAAGGAGGACTACGACCGGCTCAGCGAGGCCGGGCGGGAGGCGTTCGCGCCGATCCCGGAGGGCGAGACGCTGTGGCACTGGAAGCCCGACGGGTTTGAGGAGTAGACCGAGAATGCACGCACTCGTCAGACACGGCCCGGAGCCGTACGCGCTGCGGATGCAAGATATGCCCCGGCCCGAGCCGAAGCCCGAGTGGGTGGTCCTGCAGGTGGCCGCCTGCGGCATCTGCGGCAGCGATGTACATGGCCGGCAGAGCAAGCAGGGCGCCGGGAAGCCGTATCCGTATGTCGTGGGGCACGAGTTTGCGGGCACCATCGCGGAGCTTGGCGAGGGCGTCACGGGATTCGAGGTCGGCGAGCGGGTGGCGAGCGAACCGTTCGCCGTGTGGTGCGGCGAGTGCCGCATGTGCCGCAGCGGGCGGGTGAACAACTGCCGCCGGCATTCGGACCTGGGCTTCGGGCAACAGGGGGCCTTCGCCGAGTACGTGGCCGCGCCGGCCAGAGGGCTGCACCGGCTGCCGGAGTCCGTGGACGTGGAGGACGCGGCCATCTGCGAGCCGCTGGCGGTGTCGTACAACGGGATGTTCGCCGAGAGCCGGGTGCGCCCCGGCGATCTCGTGGTGGTGCTCGGGTGCGGGCCCATCGGGCTGCTGTGCTCGGCGCTGGCGCTGGCGGCGGGGGGCGAAGCGCTCGTCACAGGCTGGACGGGGGACGACGCTCGACTCGGGAAGGCGCGAGCCATCGGCGTGCACCACGTGGTCAACTCGGCGGAGGAGGATGTGCTCGCGAAGGTGCGGGAGATGACCGATCCGGATGGGCCCGACCTCATCGTGGACGCGGTCGGGGGCAACGACACGTTCGGGCAGGCGCTGGAGATGGCCGGGCCGTGCGGGCAGATCACGAAGATCGGCTGGTTCCGTGGCGGGGAGCCGCTGAACCTGAATCCGCTGGTGGGGAAGAACCTGCGCATCCACGGAGTCTACGGCCACACGTGGGAAGTGTGGGAGCAGTGCGTGCAGGTGCTGGCCGCGGGGCAGATCCCGCTGGAGCACATCGCGACGCATCGGCTGCCGCTGTCCGAATGGGAGCAGGGGTTCCAGCTCATGCAGGAGCGGGAGGCCGTCAAGGTGCTGCTGCGGCCGGAGGTCGGTCATGGCGGATGAAGTGAGTCGCGAGCCCGTGCGAGTGGGCGTCATTGGGTGCGGAGGGATCGCCCAGAGCGCCCACTTGCCGTCCATCGTCCGCTCGGAGGACGCCGAGCTCGTGGCGGTCGCCGACGCGGACGGCGACCTGGCCGCCGAGGTCGGTCGCAGGCGGGGCCTGGACGCTGACTCCTGCTACGGCGACCACAAGCGGCTCCTGGAGCGCGACGACATCGAGGCCGTCGTGATCTGCGTGTGGACGCCGCTGCATGCGGAGATCTCCATGGATGCGCTCGGGGCCGGGAAGCACGTGCTGGTGGAGAAGCCCATGGCCGACAGCACGGCGGAGGCGGAGCAGATGGTCGCGGCGGCGCAGAAGGCCGACCGCACCCTGATGGTCAGCTACAACCACTCCTACGACGTCGCCGCCGAGCGCGTGAAAGACCTCGTGGCGGGCGGCGAGCTGGGCGATCTGCAGTACGGCGAAGTGTTCTTCTATGCCGACAGCGGCGCGTGGCACGCCGGGGCGTACAGCAAGGTGCTGCGCAGCCCGCATTCGGGGCGCCACTGGCGCAAGAGGATCGACGACCCCCGTCAGCGGATCCTCAACCACGTACAGAACATCCACTCGCACACGATCAACCTCATGCGCGTGCTGATCGGAGAGCCGAGGGGCGTCGAGTACTGCGCGCAGGTCGAGGGCGCCGGGCTGTGGGCGATGTTCGACTACGGGAGCTTCAAGGTGTACCTCAAGGACGTCCTGAGCCGGCAGCGGATGTTTGAGAAGGGCATCGAGCTGGTGGGCACACGGAAGCGCGTGCGGCTGGACATGGCGCCGCCGACCCAGCGGTATTCGGCGGGGAAGCTGCGCATCATTGACATGGAGGCGGA
>JASFTE010000719.1:0-3161 GCA_050114035.1 Armatimonadota bacterium
GCCCCCGGCCGCCAGCCTGTCCATGTTCGGCGTGGGGATTCTGGACTCCGGGTTGTAGCACCCGATGTCCCCGAACCCCATGTCGTCGGCCATGATGAACACGATGTTGGGCTGCTCTGCCATTGTTCTATCCGTCCCAGCGCCGGTGCGTCCCTAGAACTGCCACTCCTCGACCGTCTTCCCCGCGGTGTCCTTCAGCCTGATCCAGTCGAACTCGATGCGCCCCGGGGCGGTCGCCGGGTCAATGCGCAGCGCCGACATCGTCCGGCTCAGCGGCAGCCGCACCGAGTACTCGTGCCACTCGCCGTCGTGCGTCACCTGCAGCGGCACACTCCGATCCCGGTGGAACAGCGGCTGCACTTTCTCCTGGCCGAAGAAGACCTGCCCCGGCCCGGAGGCCGTCGAGCGCATCCGGAGCTCGACGGTCACCTCTCCGGTCGCCTTCGGCACCTGCCGCGTGAACATGAACGGGTCGCCACCGGTCGATTCCATCCGCAGAAGCCCGCCCTCCGTCTTCACCGTAGCGTCCCTGCTCGGCAGCCAGGGCCCGAGATCCGGATCGTACGCCGGGTTCGGCTTCGGCAGCACCGCGTTGCTGTCCCGCAGGAACTGCTCGATGAGCGCGTCGAGTTCCTTGACCCGGGCGGGCAGCGCGCCGGCCAGGTTGTTCGTCTCGCCCTCGTCGTCCCGCAGGTTGTACAGCTCGTAGCGATGCGCGAAATCGTCCCCGTCGAAGAAGATCCGTATCAGCTTCCAGTCGCCCTTCCGCACATAGACCGACGGCGGCCGGGCATCCGGAATCGCAGGCTGGTGCGGGAAGTAGCAGAAGATCGCCTCCCGATCCAGCGACTCCCCCTTGAGCGCCGGTACCATGCTGATGCCGTCGAACTCCTGGCCCGGCTGCCGCTCGAGCCCGAGCATCTCGAGGATGGTCGGGTAGAAGTCGATGCTCTGCACGATCTCGTCGCTCGTCGAGGCCGCCTGCACGGCGCCGGGCCACACCACGATGAGCGGCTCGCGCGAGCCGCCCTCGTAGATCGTCGCCTTGCCGCCGCGCAGCGGCGCGTTGCTCGTGACGGGCAGCTCCGGGTAGCACTGCCTTGAGGGCCAGTGGATGCCGCCGTTGTCCGAGAAGAAGATGATGATCGTGTCGTCGGCGAGGCCGAGCTCGTCCACCGTGCCGAGCAGCCGCCCGACGGCGTCGTCCATGCTGTGGACCATGGCGCCGTACACCGGATGCCGCTGGGCGCTGTCGGGGTCGGCCCTGGCGGCGTACCGCTCCACCAGCGACTGCTTGGCATCGTGCGGCGCGTGGACCGAGAAGCACCAGTAGTTGAGAAAGAACGGGCGATCTTTGCTGCCGCGCAGGAACTTGACGGCTTCCTCGGCCATCCGGTCCTCGATGTGCTCCCCGGGCTCGCCCGGGAAGTTGAGGGCCGCCGGGAACCTCCATGGCGCCACGTAGCTGCCCGCGGGACCGGGGCCGTACCAGTGGGGCACATCCACGTCGAAGCCGTGGTGGAGCGGGTCGTACGGCTCGCGCCCCAGGTGCCACTTGCCGAAGTGCCCGGTGCGGTAGCCGGCGTCCTTGAGGGCCTCGGCGAGCGTGTAGTACTCGTGCCGGAGTCGCGTCGCGCTCTGGCAGAGCAGCACCTTCCGGTCCGGCCCGGCCCTCTCCTGGACGGTCTCCTCCAGCTTCTCCTGGGGCACGTGACACGACGGGGACGTGATGCCGATCCGCGCTGGCCACAGGCCCGTCATGATGCTCCCGCGAGTCGGGGAGCACAGGGGGTTGGCGGCGTACGCGTTGGTGAACATCATGCCGCGTCTCGCGAGCCGATCGACGTTGGGCGTCTCGAGGAACTCGCTGCCGTACAACGACGTGTCGCGCCAGCCGAGGTCGTCGGCGAGAATGAAGATGACGTTGGGCATCCGCTCCCGCTCCATGGATAGCGCCCTCCCTGCCATGCCGCCCAGCGCCGCGGATCCCACGGCGCCCGCCGCGAGCTTGAGGAACTCCCGTCGTGAGGCTCTTTGCATCGCTCTATCGTTGCTCATGGGTCTTCCCGCCGATGGTTCGCGCGTTACTGCTCGAGGCCTTCCCGGCAGGAAGCGATCAGCCGCACGCGGAAGCCCTCTCGCGGCGACGAATGAGGAGCGTGCGAGCCCGATGAGCCGGCCGACATACGACGTCACAAGGACGTACGAATGGCACTATGAGCACGGGCCAATATGCAACGCGCCGCCGGAGCGGGTGGCGCCCGTGCGGCAGGAGCGCTTCCTCGGGTACGACTGCAACTCGACCGTGGGCGTGCCGTCGGGGCCGCTGCTGAACTCCAAGTGGGTGCGGCACTACGCGCGGCTCGGGTGGGACATCGTGACGTACAAGAGCGTCCGCTCGCGTGAGAAGGGCTGCTACGGGCTGCCGAATCTGCAGTTCCTCGACGTGGACGAGCAGCTTGCCGGTGCGCCGAGCTCGGAGCAGGTCGTTGCGCTGCAGGGCACCCCGGCCGATCCGCGGCGCGCCACCTGGGGGATCACCTTCGGGATGCCCTCGCGTGCGCCGGACGAGTGGCAGCCGGATGTGCAGGTCGCGCGGGAGGCGCTGGAGGAGGGGCAGGTACTCATCGTCGGGGTGACGCCGACGCCGGAGGGTGATTGGACCGAGGCGGACGTGGCGGATGACTGCGCCCTCTGCTGCCGTCTGGCGAGGGAGGCCGGGGCGCAGATCATCGAGTGCAATCTCTCCTGCCCGAACGTGACCTCGGCCGAGTCGTATGCGTACACGGACCCCGAGCTCTCTCGGCTCATCGCGCAGCGCATGCGGGCGGCCGCCCCGGATCTGCCGCTGCTGCTGAAGATGGGCTATTACGACGACGCGGGCACGATGCGGGCGGTGATGCGCGCCGTGGCGCCGTACGTGGACGGGCTGACGCTGACCAACGGGATCGCCAAGACGCAGGTGACGCGGGAGGGCGAGTGCGCCTACCCCGAGGAGTTCCGGCTGGTCTCGGGCGTGGGCGGCTGGGGCGTGCGGAAGTCGTCGCTGGAGAATCTCGGGCGTGCAGCCGCCATCCGGGAGGAGGAGGGCCTCGGGCTCGAGTTCCTTGGCTGCTCGGGGATCATGCGGCCCGAGGACGCCGCCGAGTACTACCGCGCCG
>JASFTE010000720.1:0-3147 GCA_050114035.1 Armatimonadota bacterium
GGGAGTGCGAGTGTCCTTGACGTACTTCCCGCCAGGCGGCCCGCCGAGCTCCACCGTCAGCTCCCGCCGGAACGCGCCGGAGTAGGATTCCCTGCCGTTGGTGATGACTTCCACCGGTCTGCCCGGGTCAACCAGCTTGTCGCCGAGGGCAAGCTCGTATGCGGCGACATTCCACGTCCTGACCTCTATCCGATTGCCCTCCTTGACCTCGGCGTCGATCTGAGCGACGAGGGCCGGATTCACCATTCGCTCGATGGAGAGCCAGTACGCCCGGTGCCACTGCAGGTTCCACGTTGCGTAGCGGACGCGTTTGGGCCACAGGTTGCGGCGTTTGGTCTTCGCCCAGTCGAGTATCTGCTTCAGCTCCGTGGGGTCCTCGTAGGGCTGATACGAGTGACCGTGATGACCCCAGATGCCGGCGACGTCGTAGCCCATCGCTGCCAGCGTGTGCCAGCGAACGAACTGCCCCCGGTTGTAGCCGCCGTCCGTCCAGCCATCCACCACCAGCATCGGCGTATTCAGCCCGATCTGCTCCACATTGGCGTATTGCCAGTTGGCGCACGCCGGCGCGATTCCCGCCACCAGGTGCGGGTGCCGCGATGCCAGCCACAGCGCCGTAAACCCACCATCGGACCAGCCCGTCAGAAACACCCGATCCGGGCTGATGGCGAAGTCCCGCGCCAGCGCTGCCGTCGCCTCCCGCAATTCGTGCACGGCCCCCAGCCGGCCCTTCACCTGCGTTGACAGGCTGCTCCACGCGTGGAACGTATCCGTCTGGTTGGCCACCCCCACGTCTGGACGGTATCCCCCGTGGGCTCTGCCGTCCTTGTAGTGGATCCCGCCGCCGCATTTGTAGTACATGAACAGCTGATACTCCCGGGTCGGATCGTACCCCGGGGGCACGTGCACCCAGATGGCTTCGACTCGGCCCATCGTGTCCGACCAGTAGGCGAAGCCCAATCCCTTTCCCGCGTAGCGCGTGTTGGGGGGCTGCCCGGCGATCAGGTCGGTCAGCATGTTCTCCAGGAAGTCGATGGCGGTCCGCGTCTTCCAGTCGAAGCTCTCCACCCGCCGGAGCAGTTGGGCCCAATCCCGAACGCGCGGAAGATGGTCCCGCACCAGCGCGCTGTCCATCTGCAGCCGTCCGAGCAGTTCGCGGCACACCGCAGTGGACTCGATCCAGCCTGCGCCCTTGCCATCCGTTGTGAGCCAGTCGCCGGGACTGGTCTCCGTTTGCGCCAATGCGGCACAACAGAGCGCGGCAAGGACGGCCAGCACGCCGATGATCGCGCACACTCGTCCGGCGAATCTCCTTGAGGTCATCGACCCACTCCTCAGGCGAGGGCGAGCCGGGAGCGCTCGTGCCGACGCACTAACTCCCACTCCTCTGCCGACGTCATCTGTTCCCCCACGAACTCCTCCCACCTGCCCTCACCCATCAGGTGGAGCGGAGGGCGCGAGGCGTGACCGGGAGCCCGGATCTTCGCGGCAGCCGAAGGAGCGCGGGGGCACGAGTGAGAAGAGCATGCTCTGGGTACTTGGCACGGCAGCGCATGTGGAGGCTCTGGCCGGGCCGGATTGACTCGCCCGAGGTGACGCACGATGAACAGTGACGCGCTCCGTGGGTGGCTCATTGCCTGCGTGAGCCTGTGCGCGGTGTCCTCGGTCCTTGCCGAGGACATCTTCCGCGAGCGGTTCGACGGAGGGGGGGACACGCCGCCGCTCAGGCACACGTGGGGAGACAAGCCCACGGCCGTGCGGGCGAATGCAGTCGAGGAGGGCGTCGGAGTCAACGGGTCCGCTGCTGCCCGCCTGAGCGCGACCTTTCCCCCAGAAACCGAGCGCAAGTTGTCCTACTGGACCTACGACCTGCCCGACCGAGTCCCGCTCATTCCTCAACTCGAGACCATCTCCTTCCACGTGAAGACCAACCTGCCTGTATCGATCAAGATCGGCATCGCGCCCTTCGGGTTCATCTACCACGGCCCAGGAGTGAAAGCGGCCGCCGAATGGCAGAAGATCACGGTGGCCGACGCCTACGGTGAGCTGAGCCGGTGGTGCGCCAGGGGCCGGAGGCGGGCGGAGGATGGCTGGCTCAGCTCGGTCATCGTCGCCGTGACGAATCAGCCGGGCGCCGAGGCCGAGCTCATCGTGGACGACATCGCGCTCGAGGGCCCACCGGGCGCCGCGCAGGCGCTGGCGACTGAGATCCTGGACCGCCGCATCAGACGCGTGCGCGTGGCCGCCATCTCCCTGATCTGGGACGAGGGTCACCGCACGCTGGAGGACACCCTCGCCGCCCTGGACGAAGCCGGGAAGCTCGGCGCGGACCTGGCCTGCCTGCCCCAGGAGTGCGTATACCAGCCGGCCGAGACCATCCCGGGCCCGGCGGCGAATGCCATCGCGCAGAAGGCCGCCCAGTACGGGATGTACGTGGTGGGGAATCTGCGCGAGATGGACACGGGCCGGACGTACGTCACCTCGTTCCTGTGTGATCGCGAGGGGAAGATCGCCGGCCGATACCGCAAGTCGCATAGGCTCCCCTACGAGAACGACATCGAGTTGGGCGATGGCCTCCCCGTGTTCGCGACGGACTTCGGGGCCCTCGGGCTGAAGATCGGGACGGATCACTACTTCCCGGAGATCGACACTGTGCTGGGCCGGCGCGGCGCCTCGCTGATCGTGTGGTCCACGAAGCCCTTCCCGCATCGGGACGAGCACTTCATTGACCTGGCGCTGCGCGGTCGCGCTTCCGGCAACCGTCTCTCCTATGTCGTGGCGCGCTACGCGGGCAAGGACGGCTATGGCGGCTACGCGGATCGCTTCTCGTGGACTGGCTCCTGGCCGCTGGGGCGGGCGCAGGTAATCGCGCGCGATGGGCACACCGTGGCCGACTCGGGGCATGCCGGCGGCGTGGCGCTGGCGGCGATTCCGCGGCCGCAGCTCGGCGGCGCGCCGCGCGCTGGAGGGTACGACGCCGAGGGGATGTTCTCGCCCATCACCGCGCCGGACCTGCCGCCGGCGCCCGGGCGAGCCGGCAAGCGCACCATCCGCGCGGCGGCCATCGAGTGCGACACCGACATGGACAGCCTCACCGCGAAGCTCGACGTGTGCGGGAAGCAGGGCTGCGACATTGCGTGCCTCTGG
>JASFTE010000721.1:0-3146 GCA_050114035.1 Armatimonadota bacterium
AGGAGCGGAAGCTCCGCGCCTACACGCTCCAGGCCGACGGCAGCGCCACGGGCGGGCGGGACTTCGCCACGATGACGGGCGGCCCGGACGGCATGACGCTGGACCGGGAGGGGAACATCTACTGCACCGACGGCGGCGGCGTCTGGGTGTTCGACCCAACGGGCAAGCACCTCGGCACGATCGAGACCCCGCAGACGCCGGCGAACTGCACCTTCGGGGGCAAGGACAACAAGACCCTGTACATGACCGCGCGGAAGTCCGTGTATCGCATTCGGCTGCTGATTCCAGGGCTCAGGTAGTAGTGCGCATGCACTCCGGGGAGACACGGAAGCCCGAAGAACACACCAGCGCTCATCGCAGCCTTTGCAGCAGTCACCTTCGCGTCGCCGCCACTACACTCCGATGGGAGGGAGCCCCCTGTGAGCAAGCCATTCCCCGCAAAGCTGCCGCCGGAGAAGCCCACCGATCGCCCGCTCAGTCGCGCCATGGAGCGGCTGTACGACGTATGGAACCGGTACGAGGATCGCGGCAACGAGCTGTTCAGCAACTTCAAGTACTCCCGCCTCGAAGGCTTCTCCCGCGAGCCGAACGTCTCGCGCCGCGACCCCTCGAAGGTCATCCGCATCAACGGCACGTACTACGTGTACTACACGTGCCGCCGCACCGAGGCCCCGCCCGCCGGGCCCGAGAAGGCCACCGACACGATACCGTCGCGCGACTGGGACCTGGCCGAGGTCTGGTATGCCACGAGCGAGGACGGGTTCCACTGGACCGAACGGGGGCCCACGGTCACCCGCCCAGCGAAGGGCGAGTTCGGGTGGCGCTCAAACTGCACGCCGGACATCCTCGTGTGGAAGGGCAGGTACTACCTCTACCACCAGGCCTACAGCGAGGTCATCCATGGCGGGGATTCGTGCCCGGTCACCACGGCCGAGGCCGATTCCCCCGACGGCCCATGGCAATCCCTGGGCCGACCCGTGGTGGAGCCGGGGGCGCCGGAGGACTGGGACGCCGCGTGCATCCATGACCCGTTCCCGCTGGTCTACAACGGCAAGATCCACCTGTACTACAAGGGCTCGCCCGGGACGAAGCGCGGCGGGGAGAACATCATCCGCGCGCAGGGCGTGGCCATTGCCGAGCATCCCGCCGGCCCGTTCGAGAAGTCGCCGCTGAACCCGGTGCTGAACTCGGGGCACGAGACGTGCTTGTGGCCATACAGGTCCGGTATCGCGGCTCTCGTCAGCCTCGACGGACCCGAGAAGAACACCGTGCAGTACGCGCCCGACGGCGTGAGCTTCGAGATGATGTCACTGCTCCAGGCGCCGCCGATAGCCCCGGGGCCCTTCGTGCCGGATGCCTTCGCCGACAACGGCGACGGACGCGGCTTCACCTGGGGGCTCTGCCACATCAACCCTGACGGCGGCGGGCTCTCTAACGAATCGATCCTGGCTCGCTTCGACTGCGACCTGAGTCGGGACGTTGACCGGCCGCTGTTCAACCGCAATAACCTGCGATTCGACGAACGCACGTACTTCCAGCCGGTACTGGCCCTTCCGGGCCACATGCGAAAGACGATCGAGCGAGAGCGGGCCCACCTCGACACGGACACCATCAGTACCCCGGGTACGCCGGGGACGTGATGGTGGCATCTCGTCAGGAAGAGAAGGAAGCGAAGATGGCGATTCAACTGACGGTCGTCGGCGCCGGCAGCGTCGTGTTTTCCCTCGGACTGGTCAAGGACCTGTGTCTGACCAAGAGCCTGAAGCGCAGCAAGGTCCACTTCATGGACATCAACGAGGAACGACTCGAGATCGTGTACCGCCTCGGGCAGCGCTACGCCGAGGACCTGGGCGCCGCCCTCGAATTCGAGCGCACCCTGGACCGCGAGAGAGCGCTGCAGGGCGCCGACTTCATCATCAACACCGCCACCGTCACCCACAATGAGTACTTCAGTAAGCGCCGCCGGGAGATGACGGCCGAGCACGGGTACTTCTACGGCCGCACGGGCATGCCGGAGTACCACAACCTGCAGTTGTTCCTCGACGTGGCCCTGGACACGGAGAGGATCTGCCCGGATGCCTGGACGCTGCTCGCCGGGAATCCCGTGTTCGACGGCACTACGCTGATGGCCCGCGAGACGGGGATCAAGGTCTGCGGGCTATGCCACGGGCACTACGGGTACGAGGCCATCGCCCGCACCATCGGCCTGGACCCCGACCGCGTCACCTGGCAGGCTCCCGGCCTGAACCACAACATCTGGCTCACGCACTTCTATCAGGACGGGGAGGATGTGTATCCCGTCCTCGACGCGTGGATCGAGAACGAGGCGGAGGCGTACTGGAAGAAGACGGAGGAGAATGGTGGGGTGTCCGCACAGATGTCGCCGTCGGCCATCCACCAGTACAGGATGTACGGTCTGATGCCGGTGGGAGATACGCCGCGCCGCGGCGGCTGGTGGTACCACGTGGACCTTGAGACGCGACGCCGCTGGTACGGCGGCACCGGCGGCGGGGATACTCCCGAGGGGAGACAGCGGATACTGGAGAACAAAGAGAAGAAGCTCGCCCAGATGAAGGAGGCGGCCTTCGACCCCAACATCCGACCCATCGACCTGTTCGGGAGCAAGATGACCCGCGAGCAGCACATCCCGATCATCGACGGACTGGTCAACGACAACGAGGGCCAGTTCCAGGTCAACGTGCCGAACAACGGCGCCGTGCCGGGAATCCCGGACGACGTGGCCGTCGAGGTGCCGGCGATCGTGAACCGCAAGGGGATCCAGCCGCTGCGGGTGGAGCCGCTGCCGCGCAAGGTCATGCTGGAGTGCATCTACCCGGACTGGCTGCGCATGGAGCGCACTCTCGAGGCGCTGCTCACCGGCGACCTGTCCATGATGCTGTTCGGGATCCTGGAGAGCCATCAGACGCGCTCGTACGACCAGGCGACGGAGGTGCTGGATGCGCTGCTCAACATCGAGCCCAACGAGCCCATGGCCTACGTCGAGGACATAAACCAGCACTACAACTGGCCGAAGAACTGGGGATGAGACTGGGCCCACGCCCACAGCACGATCCCGAGGCGCGGAGGGCGCTGTGCGTCCCCATGGAGCTGCGACACAATGGCAGAGCGAAAGATACTCTCCGGCC
>JASFTE010000722.1:0-3144 GCA_050114035.1 Armatimonadota bacterium
CAGGGCCACGATGGGCTTCCCGGAGTTCGTGTAGTCCATGATGCGCTTCATCTGCTCGTCCGGCAGCTCGCGGAACCGGACGAAGAGCACCATCAGGTCCGCCGTCTCCAGCGCCTCCAGTCCCGGGATGTTGTCCAGTGTCTGCGGGTCGATCGTCCCGTCTTCCTTGTTGATGGCCCACAGCACCGTGCACTTGAACCCGTGGTGCACGGCGAGGATCTTGGCCAGTTGAGGCATCGACTCTTCCGAGCGGTACTCCTCATCCCCCGTCACGAACACGATGTGCTTGCCCTTGCCGGCGCCGTCCTTGCCCTCCAGCACGAGCCACTGGTCATCGGCCGCGCCCTCACCGGCGAGCGCGCATGTCAGCCCAACCGGTGCGAGTGCCCAGAATGCGACGCTGTGTCTCCTGTTGCGCATGATGCACCTCTTTCGCTCTGAATCACAGAACGCTGCAGCTTGATGGAGGTTCCGGCACTACGTGCCCCGGTCCTGCCGTGGTGGTAGAAATCCGGGACGTAACTCAGGCGCCGTGTCGGGCGGTGCGAGGTAATCGGCCGCCGGGCGAGAATTGCACCATCAGCAACCATGAGGGAGAGAACCATGACAGCACACGGTCTACTAAGCGTCGCAGCGGTTGCGATGGCACTGCTGGCGACCAACGCCCACGCGCAGCGGCCGGGCACCAACTACGATGAGAGCAAGGTGCCCGAGTACTCGCTGCCCGATCCGCTCGTCCTCGAGGACGGGACAGAAGTTACCGACGCCAGGACGTGGTCCGAGAAACGCCGCCCGGAGATCGTCAAGCTCTTCGAGACCCACGTGTACGGCCGCTCGCCCCAGCCACCCGATGGCATGAGGTTCGAGGTGGCATCCGTCGATGGCGAAGCCCTGGACGGCCTCGCGACGCGCAAGCTCGTGTCCATTCACCTGGCCGAGGACAAGCCCGACGTCACCCTCGACATCCTCATCTACCTGCCAAACTCCGCCAGGGGCGCCGTACCGATGTTCCTCGGCCTCAACTTCGGCGGCAACCACACCATCCACTCAGACCCCGGCATTCCGCTCTCCCAGCGATGGATGCGGTCCAAGGGAGGCGGCGTGGTTGAGAACCGAGCCACGGAGGAGTCACGCGGCGCCAGCTCGTCGCGCTGGCCCGTGGAGACCATCCTGAAGCGCGGCTATGGCCTGGCGGCGATATACTATGGCGACATGGACCCGGACTTCCACGACGAGTTTAAGAACGGCATCCACCCGCTCTTCTACAAGCGCGGCCAGACGCAGCCCGAGCCCGACGAGTGGGGCGCCATCGGCGCCTGGGCCTGGGGCTTGAGCCGCGCCATGGACTACTTCGAGACCGACGACGACATCGACCACGAGCATGTCGCCGTGATGGGCCACTCGCGCCTGGGCAAGACCTCCCTCTGGGCCGGCGCACGGGACGAGCGCTTCGCCATCGTCATCAGCAACGACTCCGGCTGCGGCGGCGCCGCGCTCTCGCGCCGGCGCTTCGGCGAGACCGTCGAGCGCATCAACACGTCCTTCCCCCACTGGTTCTGTGACAACTTCACAAAGTACAACGGGCGCGAGGACGAGCTCCCCGTTGATCAGCACATGCTCCTCGCCCTCATCGCTCCCCGCCCCGTGTACGTGGCGAGCGCCGAAGAGGACCGCTGGGCCGACCCGCGCGGCGAGTTCCTCTCCGCCAGGCACGCTGATCCGGTCTACAGGCTGCTGGGGACCGAGGGGTTGCCCGCGGAGGATATGCCGGAGGTCGATCAGCCGGTCCACGGCGCCATCGGCTACCACATGCGCTCGGGCCGACACAACGTGACGGACTACGACTGGGAGCAGTACCTGGCCTTCGCCGACAGCCACTGGGGCAAGCCGAAGTAGCGCGCGGGGGAACGGCACGGGCGGATCGGGCGCCGGGCCGCGGCAGCGTACGTCCTAGTTCCGCCTATCCTCGCCCTCGAGGCCAATGCCATCTATCAGCCGCCGCAGCAGGGCCTCGTCCGCGCCGGATTGCTCGCGGTCGTATGCCTCCTCGAGCTTCCTCACCAACCGCCTGAACTCGTCGTTCTCGTTCATGAGGGCCTTCAGCTTGGCCTCTGCCACGTCGGTGGACTCGGACAGATCGCTCAGACTTACATCCAGCTGTAGCAGGTTCGTCAGGGCCGACGTGGTCTTCAGGATGCTCTTCGGATACGTGGGCATGTCCAGGAATGGATAGTGCGGCACCTCCACCACCAGGCTCCGCATCTCTACGCCTCGCTCCACGGACTCATGGGCCAGCGTCGTCACGAGGCCCGACGGCCCTTCGTACTCCCCGAAGCCCATGCCCGCCGCCTCCAGCGTTGCCTTCAGGTCCTCACGTGGCGCCGAGGCGCGGATCCGCGGCTCTCGCGTGTGCGGAATGGGGCTCGCGACGCTGCCGACGAAGTACATCTCCCGCACGCCGAACTCCCTCGCCACCGCGAATACGCAGTCGCAGTACGTGCCCCAGCGGATGTGGGGCTCCTCGCCCGAGAACAGGATCAGGTTCGCCTGCTCCGAGCAGAAGAACTCGTTCTTGGGATACGTGATCTTCTTGATCACCCCGTCCTCTATCTCGGTGTGTGGCCTGAAGACCGCCGCGAATGCCATGGGGTCCACGGACGCCACGAGGGCCTGCGCCTGCTCCGAGATGACGGATACGGGAAGCGTGGAGACCGGGAAGTGGAAGATGTAGAAGTCCAGCGGGTTGATCTCGGCGAACCTCGTCGCCTCGAGGCTCTTCCTGAGATAGTCTATCGTCCCCGTGGACGCGCTCCCGCCGTCCATCCACCCCGTGAACCCCAGCACCATGCGCGGCCTATTGACCCTGGGGCGCTCGCGAATCGTCAGATCTTCCATTGTCGCTCTCCATGTTCCTCAGTGCGCAGCACGACCTGTCGGCGGCGCAGCAGCCTCATCGGTCAGAGGGGATTGCGCCACGGAGCGTAGTTCCAGTTCTGGAACAGGTTCATCGCCGCCCGGTCCATCACGTCCGTCTGCGGCAGCAGCACGAGCGCGTCGAAGTGCGCGCCCTTCCCGGCGGACAGAAGCAGCCGATGCTCTCCCGACGCAAGCTGCACGTCCGGGATGCGGTACCACGACCAGTGG
>JASFTE010000723.1:0-3139 GCA_050114035.1 Armatimonadota bacterium
CTGAAGTCGAAGTAGATCTGCCAGCCGAAGGCAAAGGTCGCCGCCATGAGGGTGAAGCCGTCGAAATAGGACGGCATGGCGTACACCTTGTCCACGTACATGGCCAGGTAGTCGGCGAGGGCGATCTTCTTGAAGAGGCCGACGAGAAACAGCGACAGGCCGTCGGTGACGTCCGTCGTGGAGATCCTGCTCGACTCCCGCAGTTGCGGCAGGAGGTGACCGGCGCGCTCGATGGGGCCGGCCACGAGCTGCGGGAACAGTGAGACGTAGGTGGCGAAGCGGATGAAGCTGGGCTCCCGCTCGACATAGCCGCGGTAGTAGTCAATGGTGTAGCTGAGGGACTGGAACGTGTAGAACGAGATGCCCACGGGGAGCAGGACATCCGGCGCGGGGAGTTGGTATGTGCCGCCGAGCGCGGCGACGGCGGCGTTGACCGTGTCGGTGGCGAAGCCGGCGTACTTGAAGAGGCCGAGAAGGGCGAGGTTGTTGGCGATGCTCAGGGCCAGCCACAGTCGCCGGCGACGGCTGCGGGTCATGCCCATGACGGCGAAGTAGTCAATCGCGGTGGAGTAGACGATGAGGCCCAGGTACAGCGGGTTCCACCAGGCATAGAAGACATACGAGGCCACCAGCAGCCACGGGAGCTTGAAGCGCGTGTGGCGCAGAATCAGGTGACCGGGATAGACCACCGCAAAGAAGATGACGAAGGTCCACGTGTGGAAGAGCATACCGGGTTGTCAGTCGTCCTCGAGTAGTGCCGACACGTGGCTCGCCACGGACGCGGCGAGAGCCTCGAGGTTGTAGCCGCCCTCGAGCACGGAGACGATCCGTCCGGAGCAGCACCGCTCTGCGATGTCTCTCACCATCCGGGTCAGTTTGGCGTAGCCCTCGGTGCTGAGTTGCATGGAGCCCAGCAGGTCATCCTCGTGGCCGTCGAAGCCGGCCGAGATGATGACGAGGTCCGGCGCGAAGGCGAGCGCCCTTGGCTTCAGGATGTCCTCAAAGACGCGCTCGTACACGCTGTCCCCGCTGCCCGCGGGCAGGGGGGCGTTGAGGGTAGAGCCCTCGCCCCGGCCGGCGCCCGTCTCGCTCGCGGCGCCCGTTCCCGGGTAGAAGGGGTACTGGTGGACGGAGAAGTACAGCACATCCGGGTCGTCGTAGAAGGCCGCCTGCGTTGCATTGCCGTGATGAACGTCCCAGTCCACGATGAGGATCTTCCTCAGATTGTGCTTGCTTTGGGCGTACCGGACCCCAACGGCGACGTTGTTGAACAGGCAGAAGCCCATGGCCCGGTCCTCCACTGCGTGATGGCCGGGGGGCCGCACGGCGCAGAAGGCGTTCCTCACGTCGCCGGCCATGATGGCGTCAATGGCGCTGAGGACGCCTCCGGCTGCCAGGAGGGCCGCCCGGTACGACCCGAGGCAGATAGGCGTATCGGAGGAGTGGAGGAACGCCTGCCCCTCGCGGCACGCGCGCTGCACCTCGGCGACGTACTCCTCGGTGTGGATGGCGGTCAGCGCCTCGAGCGCAGCCGGGGATGGCCGAATCCGCCGGAGTTGCTTCATGAGTCCCGTCTGCTCGAGGTGCGCCACAATGGCCCGAAGTCTCTCGGGCGTCTCCGGGTGTCGCCCGCCCGTGTCGTGGTCAAGGTACGCTTCATGATAGACGAAGCCGGTGGTCTGTCCGTGTATCGCCGTGGGAGCGGCGAGGAGGAGGGCCGCGGCGAAGACGAGGATGGTCTTCGGTGGACAGGGCATTGCGGATCAGTGAGCGGGCGCGGCACCTCGAGAGCTACTTCGCCGCGCGCCGGACGGCGCGGAAGCCGTAGATATCGTATCCGAAGCAGATATCCGAGTACCCGGGAGCCTCGTTGTTGCGATGCGATGAGCGGCACTTCTCCGCGGGCGAACGCCAGCAGCCGCCACGCACGACCCTGGTGTCGCCCTCGCCGGGTCCTGTTGGGTCCTTTTCCGGGCTGCGTTGGTAGTAGTCCACCGCGTAGTGGTCGTTGCACCACTCCCAGACGTTGCCGTGCATGTCGTGGAGGCCCCAGGCGTTCGGGAGCTTCTGCCCCACGGGGCGCGGTCTGCCGGCCGCATTGTCCTTGAACCAGGCGCAGTTCTTCAACTTGCCGACGCTGTCGCCGAAGGAATATCTGCCGGTTGTCCCCGCACGGCAGGCGTATTCCCACTCCGCTTCAGTCGGGAGTCTGTAGCCATTGGCGTCGAAGTGGCACTTCCACGTCTTCAGATCGTAGCATGGCCGGAGGCCCTCCCGCCGCGAACGTTCGTTGCAGTACCTCACCGCATCCGACCAGCGCACCTGCTCGACGGGATTGCCTCTTCCCTTCCACCGGGAGGGGTTCTTTCCCATGAGCTTCTCATACTGTCGCTGCGTCACGGGGTACTTGTCCATGTAGAAGGCGGTGACGCGCACCTTGTGAGGCGTTTCGTCCGGTTCGCCCCTCGCGTCCCCCATGGTGAACGACCCGGCCGCAATGAGCACCATCTCGACGCCGGACTTCGTTCGCGTCTGCCTCGGGGCGCCGTCGCCGTTCTGGGCGGTCAAGAGCCAGACCGCGCACATCGCGGCTACAATATGTGGTCTCATGAGCGGAGTTACTCCATCCCCGCCTCGGGCGGCCAGTCGTAGTCGCTGAACCCCTCGTACTCAACGGGCTCCCTGAGCATCTGCCTCGTCCGCCGTCTGATCTCCTCGGCTATCCGGACAGTGCCCGGATCCGTCAGACAGCTGTAGCCTGCCTCCTGGAACAGCTTCCTGGCGAGGGTGTTGAGACGCCTCGCCAGGCCCTCCAGGGCTCCGCCCATTCGGCGCCAGTCCTCGCCGAGCTTTGAGAAGCGCGCCGCGTTGTCGGGCTTGCTCTCTGCGGTGAGCGCCATCGTGCGTCTTGCCAGGTCCTGCGCATGCCTCATGTCTCTGATGTTGACTTTGCTGGCGTCGTAGGCGGCGAGCAACTCTCCCACGATCCCCTCCATTCGCTCCACATACGGCTCCGCCTCGGGATGGTCGGCCTTCGTCGTGCGTAGGAACTGGCCCATCTCCTGTGCCCACGCCCGGTACTCTGTGGTCCGTTCGGTCAGGATGCTCAAATGCGCGAGCATGTCCTGAACGCCATCGC
>JASFTE010000724.1:0-3135 GCA_050114035.1 Armatimonadota bacterium
CAAGAGGGCCTTGGTGTCGTCTATGGTGGCGGCCATCTCCCGCGGGATGGACATGGGCTCGAAGAGGAGGAACTCCAGCCCGAGCTCGGCGCCGTACTCGGCCAGTCGGCGCCATGACTCCACCGTCCCCTCGATGCGCTCGCGGCGGCTCTCCGGATCAGAGAAGTCCGCCACCGAGAGCGTCCCGAAGTGGCTGCCGGCGGCCCGAGCGCCCAGACGAACCGCGAGGCGGAGCCACCTCCTGAACCACTCGGCCCACACCTCCCGCGTCGCGGCGTCCGGGTGCATCAGGTGGTTGACGCGGGTGTAGGCGCTGGTGAACGTCGTGTCTATGGTGACGTCGTAGCGCTCGGCACTGTCACAGATCTGCTCCGCCTGGGCCGCCACAAGGTGCTCCGGGAGAAACGGATTGAGCAGATCGGCGACGAACTGGGCATATCGCAGCCCAAGCTCCTCGCCGACGATGCGCAGCCACACGTGTGGCTCCGGGAAGCGGTTGATGGCGAAGCCCGCGTTGATGCCCAGTCGTGCCCGGACGCCTCTCACCTCCGACGATCAGTCGGTCAGCGCGAGCGACACCGTCTCGCCGGTCTCGGAGGAGCGGTAGATGGCGAGGATGAGCTCGACGGCCTTGCGCGCCTCCTCGCCGGGCACGAGCGGCTCTCTGTCCTCGTTCACCGCGTCGGCGATGTCCTGGATCTGGAGTATGTGTCCGAGGCCGGAGATGGCCTTGGGGTCGGCGAAGGCGCCACCCTTGGGCGCCTCCTGCTCGACCTCCGGCGGCTCCTCCTCCTCGTCCATGATGGACCATCGGAGGATCTTGGACTCCTCCATGATGATGCTCCCGCGGTCGCCGTGCAGCTCGTGGCGTGAGGGGAGCCCGGGATGGATGCTCGTGGTGCCCTCGAGCACGCCGAAGGCTCCGTTCTCGTACTGCAGGATGGCGACGGCCGTGTCCTCCACCTCGATGTCACGCACCAGGTGCGCCGCATGGGCCGTCACGGTCTTGACCGGCCCCATGAGATACACCAGCAGATCAATGCCGTGGACTCCCTGGTTCATGAGCGCGCCGCCGCCGTCCCACTTCCAGGTGGCGCGCCAGTCGGCGCTCTTGTAGTACTCGGGGGAGCGGTAGTACTTGAGGTATGCGTCGCCGACGACCATCTGCCCGAGGCGGCCGCTCTGCACGGCGTCGCGCACGACGTGCGACACGGTACGGGTGCGGCGCTGGAAGATGCACCCGAGCTTCACGCTGTGGCTCTTGCACGCCTCGATGAGCGCGTCGATGGCATCGAGCTTCACGTCGATAGGCTTCTCCGTGAGCACATGCTTCCCCGCCTCGGCGCACGCAATCCCCTGCTCGGCGTGCGCTCCGCTGGGCGTGCAGATGCAGACCACGTCGAGATCATCGCGCTTGAGCATTTCATGATAATCTGTGTATACTTCCGGCGTGCCGCTATACTGGTCGGCGAGCCCTTTCGCCTTCTCTTCGACGATGTCGCACACGGCGACGAGATCAGCGTCTGAGCATGCCTCAATGCCCTTCGCGTGCAGCGGGCCTATCACCCCGCAGCCAATGATGCCGAAGCCCAGTCCGGCCATGTTGACAGCCCCCCCTCGGTTGCGCTGATGCCTCGATGCGCAGGTGTCCTTGAGCGCGAGGCACTATTCGCGCGCGGCTGCAGTATACCTGCCGCGGGGGGGCGGGGCGAGGAAGTCGTTGGAGGGCGCGGATGTGGTATGGAATACAGCTTCGGGAGACGGGTGCCGCCGGCACGTCTGCGATTGCCGGCGACATTCGCCATCCCTGCGAAGACGGGGCCACTGGAACTCGCAGAGCGCAGAGCGTCGGTGGTGAACTGCTGTGACGCGTGCAGACCGTGAGGGACCGGGGGCACAAGCCCCCACAGATGGCCGCGCCAACAGCGGCGGACGCTCGCGCCCGGTTGCCCCAGAGCCTCGCCGCAACCACTCCCACTTCTCCCTCGACCGGGACGGGCGCTTCAAGAGCGCCGGCGACGAGCTGCTCGCCCTGGCGGTGGGCTACAGCGTCTCTGAGCTCATCGGGCAGCATTACGGCACGCTTCTGGCCGGGGGCGAGGCCGAGCGGGTGGAGTCGTGGTTCGAGGAGGTGCTCGCCGGGGGCACGGTGGGGCCGGTTGAGGTCGAAGTCGTCCGAAGAGACGGCGACCACATGTGGGTGCGGCTCACGGCGACGCCGCAGGTGGAGGCCGGAGAGGTCGTCGGCGTGGAGTGCGTGGCACAAGATGCCACGGAGGAAGTGCACGCGCGGGCGGAGCTGCCGCGTCTGCGACAACTCCACGAGAGCATCGTGGAGAGCATCAGTGCGGGCATCGTTGTGGTGGATGGGGAGGGCACCGTTGTGGACTGGAACCGGCACATGGAAGACTGGTTCCAGATGGAGCGCGATGAGGCCGTCGGGCGGCCCGCCATCGAGCTGTTCCCCAAGCTGGCGGCGGAGGGGCTCGCCGGATGGCTGAGGGTCGCGCTGGAGGGCGGCAAGCCCTTCTCGCTCACTCGCTGGCGGCACGACTCCGAGCGGCGAGGCGCCACCTTCTACGTGGACCTCAGCGTCGTCTCGCTGCGCGCGCCCGATGCCGATGTGATTGGTGCTCTGCTGCTGTTTGAGGACGTGTCGCACGAGGTGGCATTGGAGGAGGAGCTGCGCCGAGCGGCGCAACTGGCCACCATCGCGCAGACCGCGGCGGCCGTGAACCACGAGGTGAACAACCCCCTGGCGACGGTGCTGGGAAATTCCGAGCTCCTGCTGCGGCACTGCACCGACGACTCGCCCACCACGGTGAAGCGCCTGAAGCGCATCGCCGAGGCGGCCAGTCGCATAGCGGAAGTGACGCAGAAGCTGGCGCACGTGACGGATCCGGTCATCACGGAGTGGGCGCCGGGCCGGACTATGCTGGACATCGACCGGTCAGCCACGCCCGAGGAGTGAGCCGGGGTCGCGTCTCATGCCCTCTGCCCCATCGCCGCCCCCTCGATGATCTCGCACAACTCCACGACGAACTCGGCCGTGGCGTCCATGATGACGTACGCCTCTTCACTCACCGCCGGGTTGCGCCACGTGCCGTCCTCCTGCTGTGACTCCACCAGGTAGTC
>JASFTE010000725.1:0-3134 GCA_050114035.1 Armatimonadota bacterium
TAGCCTGGATCGGTCGGAATGGTCCAGTCCGATTCGGTCCACGCCGTCGGCGATGCCGGGTACGGCCGCGACTTCTGATAGTAGCAGATCCTCGTACCTGCATCACCATGTATGCGGAGGCTCGCCTGCCGGTAGTCGATGACCGCCGTCGAGCCGTCGAGCGGAACGGGGACTTCCATCCCCCGGTAGCAGGCTTTGGCCTCAGTAAGCCACCACCGCAGTCCGGCCTGCGCGGTCTCGGCGCTATCGTCCCGATAGTCATGCTCTCGCTGGCACGGGGCCCCATGGCCGTTGGGCGCTGTGATGTGGTCCCGGCCGGCGGGAAGCTGCTCGCAGGCCCAGCCATCGCCCTCGCCGGTCACGGCCCGAGTCTCGACGGCGAACTCCCGCCCGAACGGGATGTATACCTGTTTGCTCGTGTTCCAGACGAGCCCCGCGTGCTCAGCGCCCGGCCAGGGCATCTCCCACGACTGCTCGACGCCATCCGCATCCACGAGCCACCCCAGCAGCTTGAGGGTGACTCCCTCGCCGTTCGTCCAGGCTCCGTTGACCTTCAGGCGCACGCGCAGGACGAAGCCCATCACGATGTCCTGGATGAACGGGGCTGTCTTGAGCGGATAGGGAGCGATTCGCACGCCCCAGAAACCGGGATCGTCCACCATCACGGCATATTCGCCAGATGCGGCAACGTTCTGGAGCAGCCGGACCGCGACGCGGGGCAGGGGCACGGCCTCGGACGCATACACGGTGCCGCTGATCTCGCCGTCGGGCGTGCTGAAGGCATACCGCCCCGACCAATCGGCCGTCGTCGCGTCCACCTCGGTAACGCTGCGATTGCCAAGCTGCATGAGATCGGTTGCTTCACTCGCCCGCCTGCGGCACGTCCCGGCTCCACCCCCTGCCGTTCAGCCTACCCGGGCACGTGTGCCCGGAACCGCCGGCGGGCCTGCGCGGCCTCGTACTGCTCCACGGCCAAGTCCGCTATGTCTGCGTCGTCGAGCCCGTTCACGTTCACGACGATCACCCGCCCATCCCGGGCTGTCAGACGCGCGGTCGGGTGGAGCGCGATCTCGTCGGGCATGTCCTGCATCTGATTCGCCTCGGGAGCCAGCCATGCGGGTTGATCGTCCACGAGCAGGACCGCTTCGGCTTGTGACCAGACAGAACCGATTGCCGTGTTCACGTGCACGGTCGCACGTGGATCGATGTGTGGGCCGTCGATCGCCGCCGCAACGGCGGCCGCCTCTCGCCTCGGTGTGTCCTCCCATGGCGGCGCATCGGCGTCGCCCTCGGCGTCGCGCAGGCTGGCCGGGATGTCGTCCCCGCCGGCTCCCGCCTCTGCCTCCGTCGGGGCTGGCCGCGTGGCCAGCGGCTCGACGTCGTGCAGCGACCGTCCCGGACCCTCGGCACCCGTGACGGTCACGGCCATCTCCAGGCGCTGCCCGCCCTGTCCCGCGAGCCAGTCCTCCGCGAGAGACGCGTCGTCTCGTGTCGCCGCCACATCAAGCATCCACCATCGCTGCATGCTTTCGGAAGCCTCGAGCCACGCTCGGAGGCTCGCATCCTCGGGCCCGAAGCGCAGCGATAGTGCGTCCGGCGCAATCCAGCGCTCTGTTGCCGTCGACTGCCGACCCAAGTAGGCTCTTGCCATCGCTTGTACCTGTCATGGCCTGGCCGTGGGCACACCCCCGGTCGTCAGGCCCAGTCGCTGTCTGCCGCAGCCGACGCCAGGCCGCTGAAGAACGCGCGGTAGCAGGCGATCTTCCATGCCGGCTGCTCACCCCACGGTAGCCCGTCGGGGAACTGTCGTCCGAAGCGCTCGAAGCTCAGTATCTCGCGCAGCATCCGCACAGCCAGCTCCCGTGCCCACGGATGGCCTCGCCGTGGCACACGTCTGGCCGTGCGCTCAAGTCCCTTGCGGGCCAGCAGGGCCTCGCGCTCGTCGGGCGTGCGGTAGTCGATCCCCTCACGCAGACGGGTTGAGCTCGTGGGTGATTCGTCGAACAGCAGACGGTCGATGCTCTCTCCGCGTGCCAGGAGCGCGGCCGCCTGCCTCAGCGTTTTTTTGCCTGGTCCAGGCCTCGCCGCTGTGCCGGCAGCTCCCCGTTCACCTCCCGAAGCTTCCGCTTCAGTGCGGCCATGATCCGCGGCCCCAGAGCGTACAGCACTCCGGCATCCTCCGGGCCGCCGCCACCCGCCTGCTCGACAAAGGTCCCATCTGCCTGCTGCTCCGGCACGCGGTAGGCCTCGATCTGGTGCAGGAAGGTGAACCGCCAATGACGATGCTCGTCGAAAGTGAGCTGCGCAGAGTCGCGCTGGATATACCGCGACGCCGTGATACGCCGCTCCTCCTCCGCCGCGCTCAGTGGCCGCACCTCGAACCAGAACGCGCCCTCGTATCCCGCCGCTCGGAGCCTGTCCCGGACCTCTGGCCACTCCTGGAGCACATCCCAGCGCACTGGCTCCTCCGCGGGCCCGGCGACCCAGTCCCACAGGTCGGGTCTGGCCCCCTCGCCGCAAGCGTCCTCCGTCGTGTGTGCCTCCTCGGTCACCTTTGCGCCCTCCCAACTACCGAGCTGGCCTACGACAGCGTGATGGGCGCCGTGGCCCCGTCCACGCTTCCGAGCGCCCGGAATGCGACGCGCTCCACGATTCGCTCGTCACCGACTCCGGGCAGGGCCGCGCTGTCCGCCTCGTAAACGAGCCGCGGCAGCGTGAACGTGCACGTGTCCACGCCGCGCTGGAGCGTGACGGCCAGCGCCGCCTCCGTCCCGCTGATGAAGTCGTCGTACACGTCGCTGTCCACGAAATCCCTGTCCAGCACACCGGTGCACCGAATCCCCGCGAGGTTGTAGAGCTGCAGCGGCGCCGTGCTTTGCCGCAGTCGCATGCCGTCGGACGGCTCCTCGACCACGTTGTCGATGTCAATGACGATCCGCTCGCAGTGCACATCGTCCGCCAGCCCCTGCCCGCCAGTCTCGAGCTGTACCGAGGCCTCCGTGAACACATACGGCGCCGCCGTTGGGATGCTGGGCGCGGTGGGTGAGCCGGCCTCCATGAGCAGGCCGGCCACGTCGATGATGGAGTCCACGACCTCCCCCTTACGGAAGCGGAACCTCACACGCCGCACCTTG
>JASFTE010000726.1:0-3131 GCA_050114035.1 Armatimonadota bacterium
CTCATCCTCGGGGCTCTGGCCGGCGCCCCGCTGCTGGGCATCAGCTACGACCCGAAGGTCGATGCATTCCTCGAGAGCCTCGGCCTCCGGGCCGCCGCATCGGTCGAGGCCCTCGACGGGGCGGCCATGCGAGCTGCCGCGCGCGAGGCCATGGAGCGATCCGACCGCGAGAGGCGGCGTCTGCGTGACCGGGTCCAGGACCTCAAGGCCGCGGCGCAACGCAGCATACAGCGGGCACTGGGCTTACTTGGCTGAGCAACGCGGGCCATGCTACGCTCGCCCCGCCCTGATCGCCGGGCCGCCTCGCGAGCCCCGCCGCCGCATGGAACAATACTCTGGGACAGGCGTCAAAAGAGCGTCAGCACCTGGTAGTGTCAATGGGGTGCCCGCAGCGCGCCGCGGGCGGACCGAAGAGCCGCCCCGACGGGTGGCGCGTGGGCCGCTCCACGGTCGCCGCACAGCCGCGTGCCAGACGTGCCGTTCCAGGGGTTCAGCCGCCCCGACGAGTATCGTCGGTCAAGGGAGTGAATCTGCTTGAGCCGTAGTCTAAGCGTGGCCCTGGCGGCTGGCCTCGTGTTGGGTCTTGGTCCCCTGCCGGCACGCGCGCGCGGGCTGCTGGACTTCGTGGATGACCTCCACGTAAGCGGCCACGGCCAGCTCATGCTGCAGCGCCAGGACGTGAGCGGCGGCGGCTCCAGCGCCTACTACGGGCAGTACTGGAACACCGGAGCCATCGAGAGCTCGGCCAGTGTCCACGTCGAAGGGCCCCTCTTCGTTCCCGGTCTGAGCCTCCGCTGCGACGTCACCCGCACGGGCAACTTCGGCATCAACGAGACCCGGTGGGCCCTGACGCAGCAGATCGGCGACGCCGCCGTCACGTACGGCGACATCAACGTGCGCCTCACGGGCAGCGAGTTCGCCAGCTTCTACAAGCAGATTCGGGGCACCCAGTTTGAGTACAGCATCGACCCGAGCACGTTCCTGATGGGGTTCTACGCCAGCGAGAAGGGGGCCGTGTATCGAGAGACCATCGCCGGCGAGAACACCGCCGGGCCGTACTTCCTCCGGGCAGCTCCCATTGTGGACGGCAGCGAACGAGTCAAGGTGGACGAGCAGGTGATGCAGTTCGGCGTGGACTACGTGCTGCACTACGAGACAGGGCAGCTCTACTTCGAGACGTGGCAGAACCCCCCGCGCATCATCCCGAGCACCTCCGTGATCTCCGTCAGCTACCAGTCGCTGCGCGGCGCCGGAGGCGGGGAGCTCATGGGGATGCGTGCCGTCAGAGAGCTGGGCGGGGCCAGAGGCGGCGGGAAGAACGGCGTCCAGGAGCTCACGCTGGCCGGCAGCGGCACGGCCGGGCCGTACTCGCTCAAGGGCGCTCCCATCGCGGACGGGAGCGAAGAGGTCAGAGTGGACGAGCAGGTGATGCAGTTCGGCGTGGATTATGTGGTGGACTACGAAACCGGGAAGCTGTACTTCGAGACGGACGAGAACCCCTCGCGCATCATCCCCAACACATCCGCCATCACGGTGCGCTACCGATCGCGGCCGCGGCCCCGCCTCGGGGTCGGAGGGCTCCCGGGACTGCAGCGCTTCGGGGAGCGCGGCGGCGGAACGGGCCACATCGGCCTCTCCTTGATCGAGCAGCGGGCCGGCACCGGGGCCACCAGCAGGGATACGGCGGCCTGGCGGCGGGACGTCTACTACGGCTCGGGGACCACTGGGCCCTTTGAGACGACCTACCGGCCCATCATGCAGGACGGGACCACTGCCATCATCAACGGCCAGGAGACGCTGATCGACGACGCACTCATTGTCACGGTGGATTCCAGCGAGAACATCCAGCAAGAGGGCGTGGACTACCGGGCGGACTATAGCCGGGGCATCATTGAGTTCTTCCGCATCGTGCCTCCCACGTCCACCGTGTATATCAAGTACTACTACGACCCGCGAACGGAAGCAGCGCCACTTGGCAGCAGCCGGCGCGTTCTCGGCGTGGACATATCGTACCCTCTGAGCAACAAGATCAGCCTGGAGAGCGAATTCGCCCTCGGCGGGCAGCTCGATGGCGATCAGGGCATGGCACTCCGAGCGGGAGCGCGAGCGAACTTCGACAGGTTCGACATCATGGCGGAGTATCGGCAGGTGGACCCGAAGTTCACGTACATCAACAGCGTCGGCTTCCAGCGTAACGAGAAGGGGCTGAACTTCCGCGCGGGCTACCGGCCGCGCAAGTACGTGCGCACGGACTTCCAGCTCAGCGATCTGCGCACCTCGCAGGGCTACTCCTTTGGCTCCAGCCCGTACGGGTACGGGGGCTTCGGCGGCGGCGTCGGGAACTTCTCGCACACCCTCGGCGCTGGACTGCGCCAGGATACGGACGAGGAGGACGTGCCGAGCCTGGACACACGCGCGCAGCGGACGGGCCTGGGGCTCGAGCTCACCTTCCCCAGATGGCCCAGCCTGCGGATCTCGCGCGACTCGATGTCCAACAGCGGCGGCAGCGGCGGCGACAACGAGTACCAGAACCTCAATCTCGATCTGACCTACGCGCCCGAGGGCAAGTCATACCAGGTCTCCGCCAGCCACAGCATCGGGACGCAGCGCTACGAGGCGACCTCCACCACCGGCGACGGCGACGACGGGACCACGGCACGCCTCGGCACGGACACGACGAACACCCGGCTGGGGGCAACATGGCGTCCGCTCAAGACCCTCGACCTCTCCGCCAGCTTCAACACGAACCAGACGGATGACCAGTCGACATCGGGCCGCACGACCGAGGGCCAGATGCTCCAGGCCAACGCCCGGTGGCGGGCGACCGACAAGCTGAACGTCACGCTCAGCCACCTGATCACGAAGTCCACGGGGAGCCTGTTTGGCTCGTTCTTCCCCGGCGGCTCCTTCGGGGGGTACGGGGGAGGCGGCCCGAGGAGCGTGCGCCCCGGGGGGGCGTGGGAGGCGTGGAGTCGCCAGACAGACGGCGACGGAGACGGCGATGGAGAGCCCGAGGAGAGCCGCTACGTGGACAAGGGCACCCGGGTGGACTTCGACTACCGCCCGTGGGATCGACTCTCGCTGAACGCCGGCTTCAGCACACGGAGCTACCAGAGCGGCGGCACAGTCGG
>JASFTE010000727.1:0-3131 GCA_050114035.1 Armatimonadota bacterium
GCGTGGGCGGCATCCCCCTGGCCCCGGTGAGCGGCGGCCTCGTGGCCGCCCACGCCGTATATTCTGATGGGCTCCGTGCGGCCCTTCACTGTGACCTCATCAAGGCAGACGGCCGGGACATCTTCCTCCAGCCGTTCTCGCACACTTTCGCTGAAGATCAGCGGGTAGTGGAAGTCCTTGGTCAGCGTCTCGAGTCGCTGTGCCACGTTGACGGGATCCCCGATGACCGTGGGCTCGAGATGCTGCTTGCCCACGAGGCCCATGGCCACGGATCCGGCGTTGATCCCGACGCCGGTGCCAAAGTCAATCCCCGCCGCCTCCCAATCGCTGGAGAGTCCGGGAAGCTCGTCCACGATCTCCCGGCCCGCCCGCAGCGCACAGGTGGCATGATTGACGCTATTGACATCGCGCCAGAAGACGGCCAGGACGGCATCCCCGGGCGTCTTGACAATGGTGCCGCCGTGTTTTGTGATGATGTCCTCCACGGCGGAATGGTACGAGTGCAGCAGCCTGAGCATGTCCTCCGGGGCCACCTGCTCCGAGATGCCGGTGAAACTCCGGATATCGGACCACAGGATGGAGGCGTCCAGCGTGCGCACCTCGCCCATAGTCTGCCGCTCCGCGTCGCCCAGGAACGAGGGGACGAAGCGAGACAGGAGGCCGGTCACCTTCTCGCTCTCGAGGGCGATTGTGGCGCCCCAGGCGAGCGCGATGCTGAGCTCGGACATGAACAGGTACATCCACACTCCCCGGCGCACGAACAGCTCCCGCGAGAGCACCACGGCAAAGAGCATGAGGGCGATGATCGCCAGCACGGAATGGAGCGCCCTGAGCCGCTGCACCACCAGCGTAGTCGCTGCGGCGAATGCAGTCAACAGCCCCAGAACGGCCCATGGGTTCATGCGGCGGATGAAGGCGCCGGAGATCAGCGTGTCGAGGGCATTGGCCTGCACCTCGGGCCCCCGCATCTTGCCGACAGCCGTCCAGTGCTCGTCCCACTTCGTATCGCTCTCACTCCTGCCGATGATAACGGCCTTGCCGCTGTACCACTGGCGTCCCTGCGCGTCGTCCAGCGCGAGCAGCTCATCCATGAAGCGGTGTTCGATCGTGCCGCCCGGGCCCACCCAGTTGATGAGCAGCGTATTCCAGGTCTTCATCGCCGGGAGCTGCCGGACGTTGTCCCCGCGTACGACCTCTATGTCCGCCAGAGCGCTGCCGTCACCGCCTCCGGCATCGTCCCCACCGACGGGCAGGAGGTGGACCCCTTCGCCGGGCAGCAGCGGCAGCTCCCGTCCTCCCGTCATCAGCGAGTGGCCGGCGGTGAGCTCCATCTCCGACGGCGCCGCATCCACAAAGCACTGGAACGCCAGCAGAGGGAGGGCCAGGTACTGCTGGCGTGTCGTCTCGTCCCGCAGCACGAGGGGCACAGAGCGGATCGTCGAGTGGGGTTGGTACGCAACGGGAGAGCCAACGCCCCAGACCTCTTTGTCAAAGGGCGCAATCGGGGCGGCGAGTCCCACGGCCCCCGGCTTGGTCCTGGTGCTCGCCGCCACCACCACGTTCCCGGCGTCGTGAAACGCCCGCGCCAGGTCAGCGTCCTCGGGGCCGTGCGCTGCGCGGAACATGAGGTCGAAGACGATGGCCTTGGCCCCCCAGCGATTGAGGCGGCGCACCGTCTCTGCATACGCCCGCCGGGGGATCTCGGCCACAGTCGCAGGCGCGTCGTCTTTGCCTCGCCAGTGTTCATACACCGCCGGGTCCGTGCCAACATCTACTACCTCGACCAGGCCGCTTGGCTGCCGCGGCGGCCGCAGGCGATACAGGCCGTCGAGCGTGGCCATCTCGTTGGGGCCCAGCACGGGGGAAAGCACGATCAGGGCCACAACCACCACGAGGCTGATGAGCGCCGCGCGGACGAGCGTCCGCCGAGTGCGCCTGTCGCTCTGCTCAGGGGTACCTGATGGCATAGCTCTTTCGATCAGCTACCGCCCAAGGCCGCGCCCAGTCCGGGTGGCGTGGCCTATCCCACAAGACGCTACTTCGCCACCTGCGGCAGAATACCTACTTCCGCGGTCCTGTTTTTGGCGGGGAAGAAGAAGGCGAGGCCGGCGCTGTGTCGCGCCGGCCTCAACGAGAGACGATCCGGAGGCCATACGGCCTCGATGGCTACTTCGGCCGGCGACGCAGCCGGGCCAGGAGCGGCAGGCCGGTGCAGGCCAGCAGCACGAGCGTGCACGGCTCGGGAGTAACGGTGACCGCCTCTGCGTAGTGGCCCACTGTGTCGCCCTCGCTGTCGAGGATGGGGGCAGTCAGGAGAAGGGTCTGCCCGAACTGCACATCGGGAATGGTGATCGGGAAGCACTCGCCAGGGTCCAGTACCTGGAACTGCTCCGGCACGTCTATCACCCGGAGGTCGCCCAGGATGTCGAGGTTCTGCTCGCCGCCTGACTGTCCGGGTGTCCACGGCTGGTTGAGGACCGCGATGTTCAGGGATGTCGGCAGGTATATGGGGAGTGGGCCGACATTGGTAGGCGGCGCGTACCCTTGGGGAACACCCATTTCCTCCAGGTCGCCGGGAGGCCCGCCTGCGCCCTCGGGCGGATCGGCCCACAGGCTGTTGCAGACCGTCCAGGTGGCGGTCCGGTCGTCCCAGGTCAGGTATCCGCCGCCGGGGACCCCTGCAGCTTCGTCGGGCATGATCGGATCGCCACTGTCCCACCGCAGATCCCACAGGAAGCAGCTCATGTCCCAGGTGGTCCAGCCAACGGCGACGTCGCCAGTGCCGTCCAGTGCGCCATCTCCCCAGGTGATGGCCGTGGTGTACGGCAGCGATCCCAGCCCCCAGGCCCCGTCGCCCCACGCGTTGCTGTAGGTGTCGGTGATGTACTCGTAACCGAAGAGCGTGGCGTCCAGCCCCACCTCACCGGCCACTTCGGGGAACTCGTAGTACTTCGTGTATTGCGCGTGCGCGGGGAATGCGGCGGCTATGAGGACAGCGACTACGAGGGTGAAACGAAGCGACCGCGTCGCCACTGCACCAGACATACTGGTCCCTCCCGTTGACCTACGATGCCGGTGCGAGCGGGGTGTCAGGCGATCACCATGCGCCCCACTCGCCTGAAACTACTGAT
>JASFTE010000728.1:0-3125 GCA_050114035.1 Armatimonadota bacterium
GGCCGTGCTTCATCATGAGTCGCACGGCCTCCTTGAAAAAGTCCAGCCCCGCGAGCGTGGGCTCGCCCCCCTGCCAGGAGAAGCTCGACTGCTCCATGCGCAGCGAGAGGAACTGCCGGATCATCTCCTCGAGGACCTCGCCCGACATCACGGATGCATCGGGGTAGAGCTTCTCGTGGACGGGCCGGTAGAAGCAGTAGTCGCAGCGCAGGTTGCACCGGCCCGAGACGGGCTTGATGAGGAGCTGCAGGTCCTGCGGCGGAGGGGCGCTCCGCCTGCGGTCCTCCTCGATTTCCCGCTCGACCGAGGGGGGAAGGATGATCCTGCCGGCCATGGCCCCATTATCACCCACCGCCGGCGAGCGATCAAGTCGCCCGCTATCAGGGTTTGCATTAGGAAGTTCTGGGTGCGACCATTTCGAGCCGGACGCGCATGATATTTGCCGCTCCCTTGCGCGTCCAGCCCATGCCGCGATGCTTCATGCGATGGCCCACGACCGTTCCTATGTTCCTCTCCATCGCCCCGGTGCCGTTCATATGCGGCGGCAACTCGGGGTGTCTTCGCTTGAGCTCCCGGTACGTGAATAGCTCCTCCCAGTGCTTCTCGACGTATTCCCTCGCTTCGTCGATCTTCGACCGCCTCTCACCGAAGCGAAGACGGTCGAAGATCGACTGCTCCTCGTAGCTTTCGCGCTCTCCGCTGAAGATGTGTTTCATCACCTTTTTCGCGCCCTCGATGCTGTCCCACCCGTAGGCCTGGCGCACCTTTTCGACGACGTGACGCTGGTCTATCTGGTGATGCGCCTGAGGGAAATGATTCCGACGTATCTCCTCCAGGGCGGGATCGCCGTCGGACAGGAAGAGCGCCGTCTCCGCGTCGACCACGTTGTGGTTCTTCTGCGCCGCGACGAAGAGATCCTCTCCGAAGGTCTTCGAGCCGTAGACGCCGCATGCGGCGACCTTGTTCGTGACGCGCCAGCGTTTTCTGCCGACGTGCTCCTTGCCGTCGTAGGCGATGCCGAGGTACATCTCGTGATTGACGCCGTTCTCCTTCCACGCGTGGATCTTCGTGGAATCGGCCTCCACGGCCACGAATCGCTTCGCCGGGACATCGCTTCCGGGAAGCTCGCCTTCCTGGAATACGCGACGGCGCTCCTTCGAGTCTTCGCCGCGGAGACGTCTGCCTTCGTCCTGGGTTCTCGTCCAGATCGACCAGTCCGAGGGCGCGTCTCCGAGAAGGAGCTCGGTGATCTCGCTCGCCTTGCGGTAGCTCGGCGAGATCGACGCGAGCTTCGCGCATGTTTCTCCGGCGGCCGGAGTGAAACGCTCGTACTTCTCGAGCCCGACGCGCATGTCGAAGACGTGGAAGCTTCCCTCTTCCCTGCCGTCGGCGTAGAAGAAACGCCGCCTCCTGAACTCGGCGAAGCCGGCCGAGGTCCAGAGGGTGCGCTTCTCGTAGCCTTTCACCCTGAGGGTTCCGTTGTCCTGTCTCACGGCGGTCGCCTCGACCGCAGAAACCGCCCTCTGCCAGGCCAGGCTCGGGAACTCCTGCCAGGCCCGTCTCACTGCACGGTCGATTGACTTGACGGTCACGTCGCCCTCGATCACGATTTCCACCGGCACGTACACGCGCATGGCTCGCGCCTCCTTTCGATCTGCTTTTCAGCGTGAGCCATGCGCATTTTCTTTCGCCTCGTCAACGCCGGCGGGCGGCCTTCGGGTTGCCTCCGGACCCTCCGGCCGCCGCCGGCTCCCTCCACATCCGCCTCAGATCCCCAGGAATTCCTAATGCAATAGCTATCAGGAAGGGCGGACCGAAACGGGCCACGATGACGGGGAGCGACGACTCGCGCCGGCCTCACCACCGACGGTGCCTCCGCGGACTTGGTGTCTTGGCGGTCTATGCCGTTAGGCCACGCAGGCGGGCGCGGGGTCTCGAGGCGGCGATGCCGAACGTGCGCTCGCCGTCCGTTGACTCGTCGGCGGCTCACCCCTAGCCTGTGA
Organism: Armatimonadota bacterium; assembly: GCA_050114035.1. Lineage (GTDB taxonomy): Bacteria > Armatimonadota > Zipacnadia > JAUWAU01 > JAUWAU01 > JAUWAU01. Next base: position 2,004 of record JASFTE010000728.1, read on the forward strand.
CGCAGGTGATTCTTCCAGGGGAGGCGCATGCGCCGACTCGGCGAGGGATCGACGCGCGGGGCGCTCGCGTTCCTGAGGCCGGCGCACGGGCTGGTCGCGGGCGCGGACGTGCTCGCGGGCTTCGTCCTGGCCTCGCCCGCCTCGCCCGGCGAGAGCTACTCTCTCGCGGTGGCCCCGCTCCTGTTTGCGAGCGCGGTGCTCATCTCGGCGGCCGGGAGCGTCTTCGCGCTCGTCTTCTCGCAGGCGAGAGGCGCGGTCCTGCCGGGCGCGGGCGGGGGCGCCCCGGGCCTTACGACGCCGCTCCCGGAGGGAGGGGCCTGGGCCTACGCGAAGGCGCTGGAGGAAGGACGCGCGACCGTCAGGAGGAGCTTCCTGGCGGGGGCGGCGCTCGCGCTCGGCGGCATCTTCGCGGCGATGGGTGCCGCCCTGACGGCGGGGCGGCTGCCGGTCTACTTCGCGGCGCTCATGTTCCTCGTGAGCTGGGCGCGCGCGGGCCGCGGGGCCGAGCTCGCAGTGCTCGGCCCCGCCTCGGCGGGGCTCTCGCGGGCGCTCTCGCTCGGCATGGGGATGGGCGCCACGGGCGAGATCGTGTTCCTGGCCGACAGGTCTCTCCTCCTCGCCCCGGCGCTCTACTTCGCCATGGGGGGCGTGGTCGAGGCGGTCGAGCACGCCGAGGGCGAGGGGGGGAGGCGGTTCCTGCTCGTGGGTGCCCTGGGGGCACTTCTTGCGGTGTTCGCCCTCGCGGGCCTCGCGTACATGCGGACCGGCCTCTCGTGGATCGTGGCGCTTACGGGCGCGGCGTTCCTGGTCTCCAGGGCCGCGCCCGCCATAGGGTCGCTCGCGCCGGGCGAGGTGAGGCGCTTCGCCGAGGGGGCGCTCCTAGCCGGCCCGTTCCTGAGCGCGAGCGTCTGCTTCGGAAGATGGGAGGCCCGAGGGGCGCTCCTCGCCATAGGCGTCTGCGCGCTGGGCCTCGTGGTCCCCGCGGCCCGCTCACTCCGGGAACGGGGCCGAAGGACGCCGGGCGGGGCGCTCGGCCGCGCCGAGCAGGCGGCGCACCGGTCGGCGGCCAGGCAGCGGCACGAGTCGGGATGATCGCGTGCGCCCCCCTGTCGGGCGCTCCGG
>JASFTE010000729.1:0-3125 GCA_050114035.1 Armatimonadota bacterium
CCGAGCGATATGCCGGCGATCACGGTAAAGGCCGATGAGCTGCAGGACGGGCAGATCCTGCTGAGCCGCCTGGTGGTGAAGTGCGACTCGTCGCTGAGCAACAGCCAGGCGCGGCGGTTGATCGGGCAGGGGGCGGTGGAGCTGGATGGGGAGAAGGTGACGGACCCCGTCGCCACGGTGTCGCCGGAGACGGGCGCGGTGCTGAAGGTGGGGAAGAGGCGGTATGCCAAGATCGAGGTGGAGTGATCAGTCGTCGGCGGACACGGCTTGGCGAGCAAGCCGTGCCACACTGGGGTCCGTGCAGTGTGAGAGGAAGGGGTCGCAGGCGGTGAGGTCGGCGTAGCACTGCTCGGCGGCGGCTTTGCAGCCGCCCTGGCACTCGCGCAGGTGCTCGCAGCCGGCGCATTCCTCGGGCACGGCGGCCATGAAGTCCCTTGCCGAAGCGCTCGCCACTATCTCCCCGAAGGGCTGCTCCAGGATGTTGCCGATGATGGTGGGCGTGTGGTTGCACATGCGGACGTTGCCGAGGGCGTCGAAGGTGTAGTAGGCGCGCTCGGTGCCAGCGGCGCAGAAGCCGAAGCCGACCTTCTCGAACTCCGACGTGTCCACCACGCACGGCGGTACGGGCACCGAGCATGAGACGGGCAGGCCGAAGCGCCGGGCGCAGTCGTCGGCGACGGCGAGGGCGTCGCGCACGTGCTCGGCGGAGGGCATCAGCTCCGCCAGGTTCTCGATCCCCCGCCCGCCCACGTTGAAGCGGTTCACCATCATCGCCTGGGCGCCGAGGGCGAAGGCCATCTCGATGGTGCGGCGGATGTGGTCGGCGTTGAGCTTCGTGACGACGAAGACGGCCACCACATGCGCGCCGCTCAGCCGGGCGTTGGGGATGGCCTCGACGACCTCGTCGAAGGACGACGCGCCCGTCAGATAGTCGTGAGTCTCGGGCTCGGCGCTGAGGAGCGGGATCTCGAAGAGCGTCACGCCGGCATCGGCGCAGCGCTTGGCGGTCGCTTCGTCCACCAGGGAGCCGTTGGTGAGCAAGTTGATGTTGACGTGGCGCTCGGCGGCGTGGGCCATGAGGTCGAAGATGTCCTCGCGGAGCAGCGGCTCGCCGCCGCTGAGGGTCAGGTGCCCCGTGCGCGTCTCGTCAAAGATGCGCTCGAGGAGCCGCTTGGTGCCGGCCGTGTCGAGTTGGCCGTCGGGGTACCCCCGCGGGCACTTCCAGACGTTATAGCAGTGGCGACAGTCGTGGTTGCAGGCCTGGGTGACTTCGAAGATGACGGTTTGGAGGGGCTTGGGTCCGCGGCGGAAGAGCATGGTGGTCCGGCACCCAGATGCGAAACTCAGGCGCTGCCCGTGGGTTTGGTGGTGAAGTCCACCAGCGTCTTGGCGGCCTCGGTGGTCGCCTCGGTCGCCTCGATGTCGCCCCGCTCGTAGCGCTTGTGGAGCTCGTCCTCTGCCTCCCACTCGTGCTCCCCGGCCCAGAGCTCCTCCGCCTGCTTCTGGAAGGCCAGCTCCTTCGCGATGGCCGCCCGGGCCTTCTCGACGGCGCTCGCGGGCAGCTTGCCCTTCTCGGCGAGGTCGTTGAGTATCTTCACCTGCTCCTCGATGGCGTCCAGGCTTCCCATGACGTCCCCGCCCAGTATGGTCATCTCATAGCACGTGACCCGGGAATAGCGCATTCCGTGGATATGGGAATAGCGGTCGCGCAACGCGTCTTCGAGTGCGGCGGCCGTGGCCGGTTTCATCCGTCCCCTGCCCGCCTGCGCCTTCAGCTCCCCGAGGGCCGTTTCCATCCGCTTGCCGAGGGCTTCATAGGCCTGCGGGTCCCCGACGGCGCCGCTGGCGTGTGGGCTCATGGCGCGCCAGATCTCGCCCAGGCGGGCGAAGAGGGTGAGCTTCGTCGGCTTCGGTGGCGTCGTGTCCGCCGAGCCGATACGACGGCACGCACCGAGAAAGGAGGCCGCGCAGAGGACGGCCCCCACCAGCAACCGGCGGCGCGCCAGCTCGACGTACTCCTGCCGACGTGAGGCACGGGCCGCAAGCAGTCCGAGAGCGGCCAGAACGGCCGCTGCCAGCATGGCAAACACTGTCGCCATCGCGTTCATCCTCTCAACTGCGCTTCGTCGTGAAGCCCACGAGGGTCTGCGCGGCCTCGGTGCTGGCCTTGGTGGCCTCGATTGTGCGGGCTCCGTACTGGGCATCCAGCTCTCGCAGCGCCGCCCGGGCAGCCTCCGCTTGCTCGCCCTGGCCCTGGGCAGCTTTCTGGAGCTCGGCCACTCGCGTCTGGAAGGCGACTTCCTTGGCGAGGACAGCCCGGGCCTTCGCGGCGGCCTCCGGCGGCAGCTTGCGGCTCTGCTTGAGCTCGTTCAGGATCTTGACCTGCTCCTCGACGGCGGCTCGGCTGCCGTGCAGATTCACGCCCAGCGTGGACATGTCATAGCACGTGGCCATGATGTGCCGCGTGCGCCGGATGTGGAAGTAGCGCTCGCGGAAGGCGGTGTCGAGGGCCGCGGCCGTCGCAGGTCTGATCTGGCCCTTGTCCGCCTGCGCCTTCAGCTCCTGAAGGGCGGTTCCCATCTCTTTCTCGAGGGCCTCGAAGCCCTTCGAGTCGTCGATGGCGCCGCTCGCGTGCCGGCTCATCGCTCGCCAGATCTCGCCCAGGCGGGCGAGGACGGAGAGCCGGGTTGGCGCCGCCGCGGCGGATGGCCTCTCCGCGCCCAGCCGGCGACACGCTCCGACGAAGGAGGCGGCGCCGAGGACGGCTCCGATTAGCAGACGGCGACGGGCCAGCTCGACGTACTCCTGCCGGCGTGAGGCGCGGACCGCAAGGAGTCCGAGAGCGGCCAGAACGGCCACTACCAGCACTGCACAGGCTACTCCCATAGTCGTCATCCTCTCAGGAGCTATTCGCGGTGAAGCTCACCAGAGTCTTCGCGGCCTCCGTGCTCGCCTTCGTCGGCTCGAGGGTGCCCGCGCCGTACTGCGTGTCCAGCTCGCCCAGCGCCTTCCCGGCGGCCTCCCTCTGCTCGCCGTCGCCCTCCAGCGCCTTCCAGAGCTCGCGCACCCGCGCCTGGAAGGTCACCTCCTTGGCGATGACCGCGCGCGCCTTCGCAGCGGCCCCC
>JASFTE010000730.1:0-3123 GCA_050114035.1 Armatimonadota bacterium
TCATCCGCGAGGGTCGCATGCGGTGCAGTGACTGCCACGATGTGCACGAGCAGCAGGCCCTGCCCGTCGGGGACTCAGAGAGGATCCGCCGCCAGTGCACCCAGTGCCACAAACAGCAGCGGGGGCCGTATATCTTCGAGCACGGTGCCATTTCGGGCGGCCTCAGTGATGGTTGTCTGGACTGCCACCAGCCCCACGCCTCGCCCAACCGGGACCTGCTGAAGATCACCGGGCGCGGCCTGTGCCTGTCCTGTCACCCTGACCGGATCGGCCATTTCCCCGGCCAGGACTGCATACAATGCCACAGGGGCTTCCACGGCTCGAACAGCGATCCCAGCTTGCTCGATCCATAGGACCGCGCTTCTCCTCCGGGAAAGGTGGCCCACGACATGAGTCGTCACTCCGTCGCTCGCAGGGCGTCCAGCATTCGAGTTGCCGCGGTCGTAGTGGGGCTTCTTTGCTGCGTGCCTGCAGTGGCCCAGATACGCTATCACCTCCCGGCCGAGGAAGTGCCCGAGGGCCCGGTGCCGGAGCACGCCAGTTGGGGGGGCGTCGCCCTGGGCGGTCTCGGGCAGGACGTCTCGGGCAACCGACGCCGGTTCCAGCAGTACGCCACACCCCCGTCGAGCGGCTATCCCTCGTTGATCCGCATTGAGGGCATCTCTCGCGGCGGCGGCGTGATGTCTCTTCTGGACATACGCGACATCAGTGAGCCCGCCCGCGCGGCGCACTTCGCTGTGCGCAACATGAAGTCGCTGGTGGAGTTCGAGGGGAACTATCGGCACGACGACTTCTTCGAGTCCTTCTCCTCCGGTGCCGGGAACATGGAGCGGGACGACTTCGAGGCGACGCTCAAGGTCCCGGTCTCCCGCGACCTCGACCTGCATGTGGGCACCGGGTACCTCGCGCTCGACGGCCCGAGCGACGCGGGCCCGGTTGACTGGCGCGCCCTCGACGTCGGCACTCGAGCGTACTGGAGCAACAGCTCGCTGGCCATCGATGGGCAGTTCGTCGCCGAGGACTTCCGGCAGCTCGGCGGCACTGAGGTGGGCGGCATGGACCGCGTCGCGAGCTTGGCCGTCCGTCTCTCGCCGAGCGACCGCCACACGCTGGAGGCCGAGGCTTTGCTCCAGAACACCCAACTGGACGGCTTTGGGGCGGACCTCGAGCGAGCGTTGGTCGCCGTGAGCCTGAACTCCGAGCTGCGGCCGCACCTCCTGTTCCGGGGCAGCTTCTTGACGCAGGAGATCGACGAGACGATCACCCAGAACAGCTATGAGGCCGGCCGGGAGCAGGCCCGGGCCGTTCTCCTGTATGGCGGCGTGAGCAAGACGCTGGTCGAGGCCGGCATGCAGCACTCCGAGACCGAGTACGTTGACCGATACCACAGGTCCGTAGAGCGACCCGAGACGACCACATTCTGGACGAAAGTGCGCTATAGGCCCTGGAAGCCCGTGAAGGTCTCCGGGGCCTTCGTGCGCCGCGACGCCGCCGATCTGCCGCCGCGCCCCTCTGACTTCGGCCAGCTCCAGGGCCCCATCGTCACGTTCGACGAGCACGAGCGCGCGAACGTGAACGTGACGTATGACATGAGCGATCAGTTCGGCCTGTCGGGCGGTGTGCGCAACGACGAATGGGCCATGTCACCCGAGGGTGTAGCGGCGTCTCTGGAGACGACCAGCATCAATGCCTGGCTGGTGCCATCTGATTCCCTGACGCTTACGGGCTCCTTCCTCAGCCTCGACTGGGGGATCGATGGCGTAGACGGAGCTGGCCTCGGGGAGCGGGACTACGTAAGCAAAGTCAACGCATACTCGGCGGGCGCCGTCCTGCAGCTCGACGCCCGCAGCGCTGCCTCAGCCACCTTCAGCCACAGCAATGGCTTCGGTGCCGTGGAGACGCGAGAGAATACGCTCTCGGTGTGGTGGCATCGCCAGATAGCCGACGATACGGAGGTCCGCCTCACGTTCACCGACCAGGATTTCGAAGAGGGCATAGCTGGCGGACCGAACGACTTCGATGCGACGTTGATCGGCGGGCAGATTGCCCGCCGCTTCTGATGCCGTGCAGCCCACTGCCTTCGACTGGGCCGCCGGTGTCGCACCGATCAACTTGCGCGGGGGGGGAAGCTGCACCGTGGGGAGTGCGGCCAATCCGCGGGGACGGCCGGGCGGAGCGAAAGCCCCGCGTCGTCCGGTCTGGGGACGGTGAGGCTGAGTGAGTCCTCGTCATGCTGCCATAGCTACCGCCACTGCACTACTCGTCGTTTGGCTCGCCGGGTGTGGCGGCGGTCCGGACACAAAGCCGCTGGTTACATCCGGGCGCTTCGTGGGCTCCACGGTGTGCGCCGGCTGCCACGGTGTTGCGAAGACACAGTCGCGGAACGCCAATGGCGGCCCGGAGGGCGCCTTCGACGAGTGGCTCCAGACCGGCCACGCCCACGCGTTCCAGACACTCAAGGACATTGGGCAGCACGAGAACCCGGCGTGCACTCCCTGCCATACGGTGGGCTACGGTCAGGAGTCGGGCTTCGTCAGCGAGCAGGAGACGCCGCATCTCATAAACGTGGGATGTGAGAGTTGCCACGGGAGTGGCGCCGAACATGCTTCCGATCCCACGGCCAATCCTGCAGCGGTGCCCCTGTCCGCCGAAGTGTGTGGCGACTGCCATAGCGGATTCCACCACCCCACTGCTGAGCAGTGGAGCACGAGCGGCCACGCGGAAGCCCTGGAGACCATCCAGAACCATCCCTACGGGCAGGATTCGTGCCTCGAGTGCCACTCGGTGGACGTCTTTCTGCACGAGTTCCTGCCCGGAGATCCGCCGGTGCTTCGGCAGGCGAACGTTGCGCAGGAGCCCATCACCTGTGTTCTGTGCCACGATCCGCACTCTGAGGAGTACGAGGGCCAGTTGCGGACCGAGCCCGCGGAATTGTGCATCCGGTGCCACACCACCGGCGATACACTTCCGGGTGAGGACCCCCATCACCCGCAGCGCGAGATCTTCCTCGGCGAGGGAGGCGTCGACGCGAACGGCGATCCGCTGACCGGGCCCAACTCGCCCCATACAAACGCGGCCGCCCTTCGCTGCATCCAGTGTCATGTTTCTGAGGAGCATCCCCCC
>JASFTE010000731.1:0-3122 GCA_050114035.1 Armatimonadota bacterium
CGTCGCCCGAGCCCACTGCCGTCTTCCACTGCTGCGTCAGTGCTGCCGGCCATGTCGCGGGCGCGGCGAATCCGGTCACGTGTCCGTCCCGATTGACTCCGCGCCACTGCGGCCAGTCCTGCGCGAGGACGCAGCCGGCACTGATCAGGAACACACAACCCACCATCACGGCAATCAACCGTTTGCCCTCTCTCATAGCAGCTCCTCCGATCCGTGCTGAGAGCCTTCTGCCGCGCCGCGCCCCACGTCAACGCAGACAGTAGAATACATCCAACTTGCCCCTTCGCGTCTGTGGGCGGCTTGACCTCTAGCGCAGAGCAGAAGGGAGAATCATAGCTCTCAGAGACTAGGGGATCCCAGACCGGGGAGATGGGGAGGATACGTGGGAGCCCGGTGACGAATAGGGTCGGCACGTGCCGGTGGCAATTGGGAGCGTTGACACCGGGACTATCACCCGAAAGGGGAGCATGAAGTGAAACGCAGAATGCGCAGAATGAACCGGCGGCAATTCATGGGCGTCGCGGCGGCCGGTGCGGCGGGGATGGCGCTGCCGCGGGTCGGTGTCTCGGCGGAGAAGCCGAACGTGCTGTTCATGGCCATTGACGATCTCAACGACTGGATCGGATGCCTGGGCGGACATCCCGATGTGAAGACGCCGCATCTGGATCGCCTGGCGCAGCGGGGCACGCTGTTCACGAATGCTCACTGCTCGGCGCCGCTGTGCAATGCCTCGCGGGCCAGCCTGATGACGGGCCTGCTGCCGTCGACCACCGGCGTCTACACCAACCGGCAGCCCTTCCGGCGCGTGCGCCCGGATGCGGTGACGCTCTCCATGCACTTCATGGAGCATGGATACCGCGCCGCCGGCGGGGGGAAGATCTACCACGGGCGGTTCCCCGATCCGCCCTCGTGGCACGAGTATTTCCCGTCCCAGGAGAACAACAAGCCTAACGATCCCATGCCGGACAATCGGCCTCTGAACGGCATCCCGAAGACCGCCCACTTCGACTGGGGCCCCATAGACGTGGCCGACGCGGACATGGGCGACCGGCAGGTGGCGGACTGGGCCGTCCGGGAGCTCGGCAAGAAGCACGACAAGCCGTTCTTCCACGGCGTAGGCATCTTCCGCCCGCACCTGCCGTGGTATGTCCCGCGGAAGTACTTCGAGATGTACCCGCCCGAGGACGTGACGCTGCCCAACATCAAGGACGATGATCTGGACGACGTGCCGCCGATGGGGGTGAAGATCGCCAAGCCCGGCGGCGACCACAGGAAGGTGACGGAGAGCAACAACTGGCGCAAGGCCGTGTCGGCGTATCTCGCGTGCGTCAGCTTCGCGGACGCGTGCGTGGGGCGTGTGATAGACGCCCTCGACCGCAGCCCCTACGCCGACAACACGATCATCGTGCTGTGGAGCGATCATGGCTGGCACCTGGGGGAGAAGCTGCACTGGCGGAAGTTCGCGCTGTGGGAGGAGGCGACGCACAACGTGATGATGGTGGTTGCGCCCGGCGTCACGCGGCCCGGCGTGCGGTGCGCGCGGCCGGTCACGCTGCTGGACATCTACCCGACGCTGGTCGAGCTGTGCGGGCTGCGGCCCAAGGACGGACTCGAGGGCCAGAGCCTCGTGCCGCTGCTGAGGAACGCGAAGGCCTCATGGGATCGTCCGGCGCTCACCACGTACAAGCGCGGCAACCACTCGCTGCGCACGGAGCGCTGGCGCTATATTCGCTACAACGACGGCACAGAGGAGCTCTACGACCACGGCAACGACGAACTCGAGTGGAACAACCTGGCCGGCCAGCGCAAGCACGCCGACCTGAAGACGGAGCTTGCGCGCTGGCTCCCCAAAGTGAACGCACCGGACGGCCCGAGCGAAGCATGAGGGAGGCAGGCAATGAGACTCGGAGGGCACATTTACGGGGATACGTCGGGCCCTGAGAGCTGGATCGCCGCTGTGAAGGCCTCCGGCTACACGGCGGGCTACTGCCCGGTCGGCAACGTCCAGGACGACGATGCCATCGAGGCCTATGCGAAGGCGGCGGCCGACGCCGACATCGTGATCGCCGAGGTGGGGGCGTGGAGCAACCCAATGAGCCCGGACGATGAGGAGCGGCGGAAGGCACAGGAGTTGTGCAAGGAGCGCCTGACGCTGGCGGACAAGATCGGCGCCAGGTGCTGCGTGAACATCGCCGGGTCGCGAGGTGAGGAGTGGGCGGGGCACCATCCCGACAACCTGACCGAGGAGACGTTCGATCTCATCGTGGAGGTGACGCGGGAGATCATTGACGCCGTGAAGCCGACGCGGACGCACTACACGCTGGAGATGATGGCGTGGGTGTTCCCGGACTCGGCGGACAGCTACGCGCGGCTGCTGGAGGCGGTCGAGCGCCCGCAGTGCGCCGTGCATCTGGATCCGGTGAACATCGTCAGCAGCCCGCGGCTGTTCTACAGCACGGGTGACCTGATCCGGGAGTGCTTCGCGAAGCTGGGGCCGCACATCAAGAGCTGCCACGCCAAGGACATCGCGCTCTCCCAGCAGCTCACCGTGCACCTGGATGAGGTGCGGCCCGGGCTGGGCGGGCTCGACTACGCCACGTACCTGACGGAGCTGGACAAGCTCGACCCCGACACCCCCCTCATGATCGAGCACCTCTCCTCGGAGGAGGAGTACGAGCTGGCGGCGGACCACATTCGCTCCGTGGCCGATGATGTCGGCGTGACCATCAGGTAGGGCATCGCCGGCGGCGATTCGCGAGAGGACACTGCGACATGCCTGACGGGCCGAACATACTCCTGCTGTACACCGACCAGCAGCGCTTCGACACCATCGCCGCGCTGGGCAATCCGCACATCCAGACGCCGACGCTCGATAGCATCGTGGCCGAGGGCACGAGCTTCACGTCGGCGTACTGCGCGTCGCCGGTGTGCGTCGCCTCGCGGTGCAGTCTGGTGCTGAGCCAGTGGCCGCACCAGACGGCGTGCACCTCGAATGGTCCCATGCCGCAGGAGCGCACGTCGCTGATGGAGCTTCTGCAGGCCGCAGGGTATCAGACGCACGGCGTGGGGAAGATGCACTTCAGCCCGGACAGTCGGAAGCTGTGGGGGTTGGATTCGCGCGA
>JASFTE010000732.1:0-3122 GCA_050114035.1 Armatimonadota bacterium
GGCGAGCCGGACTCCTCGATGACCAGCTTCTCGTGCGATACCTCGGGCAGGCTGATCGTCTTGCCGATGGGGAACTCCTCGCTCCACGTGCTCGCCGTGATCCGCTGGAGCACGTCGGTTCCCTCCAGCCTCAGCTCGATCTCGTATGCAGTGCCGGGGTCCAGGTTGACGATGCTCCCGCGGTACTCGGCCAAGTCCTCGTCCGTCTCGGGAATGGGGTTGTACCGCATCGGCAGCGCTTCCCGCCATTCGCGTCCGCCCTCCGGCCGATAGCGGACCGTGACCTCCCTGTCCGCCGAGCCGCCCTGCGGTGACCAGTACAGCCCAAGGCAATGAAACGTGGGAATCGCGAGCGGGGCGTCGCCAACCTTCAGAGCATCCTGAGCCATGGCCGACGACATGAGTATGCTAAGGGCGATCCAGACTACTATCTTCATGGTCATGGGTCCTTTCGACAACGGGTCAGAAGCCTCGCCTACCTCATTGCAGAGCCGTAGGCCAAGGTGGCTTGTGCAGGTCGCTACTTGGTGATTCCGAGAGCACCGCCACTGGTCCTTCTCCGCCAGCTCCGAGGGCATTCCGGCCAGATCCTGCGCGCTGGAGGCAGGCGTCCTCCTAGCAGGGCTGATACTCCCCGGCGGGAAACATGGGGCTGGCTTGCGGAGCGACGGGGGCACAGCATGAGGCAGTCAGCGGCAATCATCCTGTCAGCAGCACTGGTGGTCCCGGCGGGTGCCGCTCTGGCCGCCGAGACGACATTCACCGACGACTTCTCGGCGCCCCTCGGGAAGCGCTGGCAGGCGGTGAGCGGCGAGTGGGGGGCGCGCGAGGGCCGCCTTGTTCATGCCTCGGCGGAGGGAGCTCCACACGACGGGCCGACCTGGGCCGCTCCGGAGGACCTCCAACTCGCCAGCGAGGGTGCGACGGACTACGTGATTGTCACGCCGGCGACGCCGACGGCAGTCGACTCGTACGCGGTGCGTGAACTGGCAGGATACCTCCGACAGATGACCGGCGCCGAGTTCCCGGCCGTGGCCCCGCAGGAGTGGAACCCAGAGCAGCCTGCCATCTTCGTCGGGGTCAGCCCGCCCGTGGTCAAGCGCTTCGGCGCCGACCCCGTCGCCGAGCTGAGGCCCCAGGAGCACGTGTCGCGCAGCGAGGGACGCGACATTTTCCTGCACGGCGAAGGCGTCCATGGCAACCTGCATGCCGTGTTCGAGTTTCTGGAAAGCAGCCTCGGCTGGCGCTGGTATACCGTACACCGCGACCCCGTGTGCCCACGCCAGAGCAGCGTGCGTTGGGCGCCATTCAGGCGCAAGCCCGGCTTCACGTTCGCCTCGCGTGAACTGGCCCAGCGGTGGGGTCTCGACTTCTACTACCAGAACGGGACCAACATGGGATACGAGCGGCGGAGCACGGCTGGGAATCCGGCCTACGTCTCGTATCTGCGCTGCGACAATTTCGTTCACACCTCCTTCGCCTACATCCCGCCCACCCCGGAATCCAAGTACGCGGACCGATTCGAGTGGATGGCCAAGAAGGACTACTTCACGACGGACCCGGAGTTCTTCTCCTTCTGGACCAACGGCCAGCGCGTGCCCGACCGGCAGCTCTGCTTCAGCAACCCGGGGCTTCGCGCGGAACTCACGAAGAACATTCTGAGGCATATCCAGATCTCGCCGGACAACGACATCATCACCGTGGACGCCGCGGACACCCCGGGCCACTTCTGCTACTGCGACCGGTGCAGCGCTCTGGAGGAGAAGTTCGGTGGTCCAGGTGGGCCGCTCTACGATTACATCCTTGAGCTCTGCGGCCTTCTCCAGGCGGAGCATCCCACGAAGTTCGTCAAGATCCTCGCGTACCGCCGCAGCCAGACCCAGAAGCCCCCCAAGCTGCCCGATGGCGCCCGGCTGCCCCAGAACCTCATCGTCTCCTTCGCGCCCATCGAGGATTGCTACTTTGCGGATTGGACCCACCCGGATGCGCAGATTCAGGAGACGTACCGGGACCTGGTCGCATGGGGCAGAATCACCGACCACCTGTGGGCGTGGCTGTATCCCAATCCCTGGGGCACCGGCGTCGACATGCCCGTGGGCAACATCCAACGCATAGTCACCAACTTGCGTCTCATGCGCGATGCGGGCTGCTCGGGCGTGTTCATCGACCACCAGGGCTTCAACGAACGGTCCGGCTTCTCCGAGCTGCAAGCCTACCTCATCATGCGGTTGATGCGGGACGTGGACTGCGACGCGGATGCCGTCATTGCGGAGTCCACCGATTACCTGTATGGGTCGGCCGGCCCGCTGATGCGAACCTACATCGCCGAGCTGGAGCAGGGGCGCAAGGCGATGAGCGATCTACCGCCTCACGTCGGCTACAAGTCACGCAACTACGACGATCAGACGTTTCCGTACCTGACCGCCGCGAACATCCACCGGTGGCAGAGGTTGTTCGACCGCATGGTTGCTCTGACGGCCCACGATCCAGACGCCCTGACCAATGTGCGGCTGGCGCGCCGCGAGCTGGACGTGGCCACGCTGTGGAAGTGGTTCGACCTGAGAGAGACGCATCCGGGGTACTACACCGACCACGAGGCTGTGGTCGAGCGGATCAACACCATCAACCAGCACAAGTCCCCGATCATGAGCCGCGCCCGCCCCATCGGCGGGTCGGCCGTCCGTGATTTCGTGGCCGTCATCAAGGGCGGCGGCAGGCAGAAGCCGCTACCGGCGGAATTCGACGGCATCGACCCGTCGCGCGTCCGTGTCTTCCTGCCGACGACGTACGCCCGGGGCATGGATGAGACGCAGGTCATCGATCCGGACGCTGCGTTCGGCTACGCCGTGCGAGTGCACAAGCCGGACATACCTTTCCAGATCGGCTTCTATCAGTGGATCAGCCGTGACCCGCCCACCGGCAACGCCGTGGCCCGAGTGAGTCTCGGCAAGGACGACATCACACCAGGAGCCTATCAGCTCGTCACGCTCGGCACCGTCACGGTGACGGAGGATTGCTGGCTTTGGTTCTCGGCCAGGAGCTGGCAGACGCACCTGTCAGTGGGCGAGCGCTTGTATGCCCCGGGCGAGGAGAACCGCTGGGAGGCGTATGTGTCGCTGAGA
>JASFTE010000733.1:0-3110 GCA_050114035.1 Armatimonadota bacterium
GATGTGCCGTTGGCAGAACATCTGTTTCGCTTCCGTCCTATGAGCGGCATGCTGAGTGCGGCGTGGTCTGGCGAGATTCAGAGTGCTTTCCGCGGCGGGAAGGCGCGCGGCTCATCGAATGGACGAAAGGAGGTGAGTCTGAATGGCCGTAGAGAAGGCGATTGCCTCGACCAGCTTGGCGGAAGTGGTGGATCGGATTCTGGACAAGGGCGTGGTGGTTGATGCGTGGGTCCGCGTGTCCTTGGTTGGCATCGAGCTGCTTGCCATCGAGGCGCGGGCGGTCGTAGCAGGGGTCGACACGTGGCTGAAGTACGCCGAGGCTGTCGGCCTGACGGCCGCTGAGGCCGCTGCCGCGTAGGCATCGGTCGTCAGCAGACGCATGACAAGGGTCGCACAAGCCAGGAAGCAATCCCAATGGAGGGAACAGGGTACCCGGGGCCGGGAAGTGGACCGGCGAGAGGAGCGTCTGAGAGGCGAGCTGGGGCAGTGCCTGCACCGCGGGCGAGCTCCCCGCCCCCGTCGCGGACCATGCGACACGGACCCTCTGCGCGGGCTGCAGGCCCGACGCCCCTGGTACCCTCCTGGCGAGAGACCCATCGGACGCACGATGCGAGAGGGAAGGTGACGTCATGACACTGGTCGATGAGATGCGCGGATTGACGGCGGAGTGCCTCGATGCGTACGACAGTCGCGTGGCGGCGGTGGCCGACATCCGCAGGGGGACAGCGCAACAGCTAGCCGATTCCCGGGCAGCACACGCACGCATGGCCGCCGAGCAGCGCGAGCGCCTGACAACATACGTGGACAGCCTTCAGAGCGACACCGCAGCGTTCATCGCCGCCCTTGATGAGGCTCATCAGGCCATGTCGGTCGAGCAACGCAAGCGCTTGGCCGCATACGCAGAAGCGCTGCAGGAAGATGCAGCAGCCTTCCTGCGAGAGACTGCCGAGTCCCGCCACGCCGTGTCGGCAGAGCAACGGGAGCGCCTGGCCGCACACACAGAGGCCCTCCGACGAGACACGGCAGCCTTCCTCCAGGAGGCCGGCGAAGCACATCAGGCCATGGCGGCCGAGCAGCGAGAGCGGCTGGCCACGCAGTTGAGGGAGCTGCAGCAAGACACAGCAGCCTTCCTTCAGGAGGCCGACGAAGCACACGAGGCCATGGCGGCCGAGCAGCGGGAGCGTCTGACCACGGAGCGTGCCGCGCTGGCGTCTGACGTGGACCAGATGCGTCAGGGCATGCAAGACGATCTCGGCGAGACGCGACAGGTCTGGCACCGCTTCGGCCGGATGATGCGGCAGCGGCGGTCCAAGAAGGCCGCTCCGCGGGCACGGAAGGGTGGCGGCTCGGACGACTTGACGCAGATCCAGGGCATCGGTCCGGCCGCGCAGAAGCGCCTCAAGAAGGCAGGGATCAAGACGTTCGCGCAGTTGGCCGCGAGTACGCCGAAGGCATTGCAGCAGGCCCTGGGTGGCGGGGGCGGACGGATCAAGCCGAAGGCCGTCATCGGGCAGGCGCGCGATCTGGCCGGAATCCCATAGGGCTCCCGCTGCGGGGCTGGCTGTGCTGGACGGACAGCGGGAGTGTTTCAGACAGTAGCATATGTCATCGACTCAGGGACGAACAGATCCCCGCCAATAATGCATAGGGAGGCGTACACATGGCAGTACCAGCGACACGCGTGGCGGAGGACGCCCCGATCGTCCTCGCCATGCGGCCCCGGTCCGACTTCGTCGAGACGCCGGCGATCCAGGCGTTGACGGAGCGGGCCCTGGCCTACATGCAAGCCGGCTTCCCGATCCACTTTCGCGGGCCGGCCGGCACGGGGAAGACGACGTTGGCCATGCACGTGGCGGCCCGGTACGGGCGGCCGGTGATGCTTATCGCCGGAGACGAGGAGTTCACCACATCGGACCTGATCGGCGGGCAGTATGGCTACCGGTACCGGAAGGTGGTTGACCGATTCATCCACTCGGTCCTCAAGTACGAGGAGGATGCAGCGCAGCGGTGGGTGGACCAGCGCCTTACCACCGCCTGCCGCGACGGATTCACACTGATCTACGACGAGTTCACCCGGTCCCGGCCCGAGGCCAACAACGTGCTCCTGGGCGTGCTGGAGGAGCAACTGCTGATCCTGCCCACCATGAGGCGGGACGACTCCTACGTGAAGGTGCACCCGGAGTTCCGCGCCATCTTCACGAGCAACCCGCAGGAATACGCCGGTGTGCATGATGCGCAGGACGCCCTCAGCGATCGCCTGGTGACCATGGACCTGGACTACCACGACCGGGACACGGAGATCGCCGTCACGGCCGCCCGCTCCGAGCTGGAGCCGGAAGAGGCGGCCAAGATCGTGGACGTGGTCCGGGACTTCCGCGCGTCGGAAGAGTACGATCAGACGCCGGCCCTCCGGGCCTGCATCATGATCTCACGGGTGGTGGCGATGCAGGGGATCCAGGCATCGGCGCGTGACCCCAAGTTCGTCGGCGTGTGCCTGGATGTGCTGGAGTCGAAGACGGCCTACACCAAACAGGCCCGTGAGCGGCGGGCGCAACAGCGCAAGATGCTTCTCAGCCTGATCGAGCACCACTGCGGGCCCGAGGTGGTCAGGGCGGGAGAGGACGTGGCAGGGAAATGAGCGCCAAAGGCATGCGCGATGTGGCAACGGTCCAGACTCTGGTCAATCGCTCTGTCCCTGCCAGCCGGGCGCAGATAGTGACCCAGTTGGCGCGCATGGAGCACGAAAAGGCGCGACTGGAACGGGAGCTGGGCATGTGGACAAGCAAGCAGCAGCAGACACAGGGGCGACTGGCGAAGGTCCAGCACCATATCGCCTCGCTCCAGCGCGCACTCGACCAAGCGCTTGAGACCCGCTACGGGCTGGCCGTGCAGGCACGAGCTCGCGGGAGCAGGAGCCGGCGGGCAGCCGGGTGCCGGGAGATCCAGGTCGAGTACTAGCTCAAGGAGAGGGTCACGAAGCGACATGGATGATAGGAGTACGCGGATGACGGGCATCGAGATCGCACAGCGCGCGAGAGAGCAACTGGCCATACTCACCGGGTTGGAGGCAGACACCCTCTCGGGCATGGCCAAGGAAGACGACGGCTGGC
>JASFTE010000734.1:0-3109 GCA_050114035.1 Armatimonadota bacterium
GTCGCGGACGACGGCGAGATCATCGCCTTCGGCCAGCTCGCCCCCCGCGAGCCTGGCGTGTACGAGCTGACCACCAGCGTGCATGGTGCCGACCTGCTGATCCAGGACCGCTGGGACCCACGGCTGAGCGTCCGCGGCGTCGGGCGCGTCCGGGGCGCGCTGCGCGACGGCACAAAGGTCCTCGCCCGCTACGCACCAGACGCGACTCCCGAGGTCATCGCGGTGCTCGGCGAGAGTCACCGGGGCCGCATCGTCAACCTGCTGCGCAACGGCGACTTCGAGGAGTGGATACCCGAGTACCCGCCGCGCGGCTGGACCGTCCAGCATCCGCGCACGGGGGACCTCGGTTGGGCCGAGTCCAGCCCCGAGGACCCGGCCGACGGCGAGTACTGCCTCAAGTTCGTCCGGCCCAGGGACAGGATCTCCCTCACCGCGCAGCCGATGCGCCTGCGGCAGGCCGGGCGGTACGTGCTGCGGTTCAAGGCAAAGGGCGCCGCCACACACGCCGACGTGTCCGTGTCCGGCCAGCGCGGTACCGGCGCCACTGTGAAGATCGAGCCAAGCGCCGAGTGGCGCGAGTACCGCACCGAGCTGGACGCCCAGCCGGGGCACTGCAGACTGTCGATCCGCTTCACCAGCGGTGGTGGGCCGAATCAGGTGCTGTGGGTGGATGACGTGGAGTTTGGGTATGTGGGGTAGCGGGCCGAAGGGCACGGAACCATTGCCGCGGAGATCCCCCAGGCTTGAATCATAAGTGCATAGATGTTATAACCATGATGAAGCCGAGGGGTGAAGAGAACATGCGAAAGCGGCTCACGCGAATTGGCTCGTCCCTGGGCGTGATCATCGACAAGCCCATCCTCAGCCTGCTGAAGATCACGCCAGAAACAGAGCTCGAGATCGAGACGGACGGGCGAGACCTCATTCTGCGCCCGGTGCGGACCCTGAGCGAGTCCGAGACGATGGAAATCCACGAGCGTGTCGCAAAGCGCCACGCGGCAAGCTTTGCTCAGCTCGCGGGGAGCGACCGCCCGTAGAACGCACGCCGTTCTTTCTCTCGGACAATGGTGTGCTCCTCATCCACGCGGAGCAGTTGCGCCTCCACCGTGGCCAGCCCGGCCTGCGCGACGAAGGACTGCTGGAGTCGGCGCTTGCGCAGTCCATGATGCAGTTCGAGGGCGAGTACTTGCACCCCAATGTCTTCACCATGGCGGCTGCCTACATGTTCCGTGTCGTGGGGAACCACCCGTTCGTGGACGGGAACAAGCGAACCGGCCTTGCGTGCGCGCTCGTCTTCTTGGAGGCCAATGGGTACCACGTGACGGAAGAGCCGGAGAAGCTGGCCGGCCTGGTGACGGAACTCGTCGAGCGCGGGCGGAGCAAGGCCTGGTTTGCCCAGCAGCTCAGGACCCGGGCCCGGCGGCTCTAGTCTCACGGCCCGATGATGTGTGTCGGGGAAGCGCGAGCGTGCACTACGCAGGCGTACGCCAGGACACAGAGGGAGGGCAAGCATGACCCCACCAATGACCTCACGCGAGCGGATGCTGGCGGCGCTGGAGTGTGGGGAGCCGGACTATGTGCCGGCGTGCTTCATGATCTTCGCGGCATTGCGGGGCCAGTGCGCCGACGAGTGGGAGTTCGTGGAGCGGCAGCTCGAGATGGGACTCGACGCCGTGGTGCGGGTGCCGCTGATCTCCCCAACGGCGAAGATCGACTACGGCGATCTGCGCGGGCTGCCGGCCCGGTTCGCCGACGAGGTGGAGGTGCGGACGCGGCGGGAGGAAGCACCGGGCGAGCGCTACCCGCTGCTGCACAAGGAGTACCGGACGCCGGCGGGCACGCTCACCGCGGTGGTGAACGAGACGGAGGACTGGCCCTACGGCGAGCACGTGCCGCTGTTTGACGACTACATCTGCCCCCGGGCCCGCACGTTTCCCGTGAATGACATCGAGGACCTGGCCGCGCTGCGGTACTTGCTCACGGCGCCGGCGGCCCAGGACGTGGACGCGCTGCATGCGCAGGCGAAGGAGGCGAGGCGCTTTGCCGATGAGCGCGGCGTGCTGGTCGAGGGAGGCTGGGGCGTCGCCGGCGATGCGCTCGGCTGGCTGTGCGGCTTTGAGAACGCGATGCTCGCGGCCATCGACCGACCGGAGCTCATTGAGGAACTGCTGGGGCTCATCGCCCAGTGGAATCGTCGCCGCATGGAGGTCGTCCTGGACACGGGCGTCGATCTGTTCGTGCGGCGCGGCTGGTACGAGGGGGCCGACTTCTTCTCCCCGCCCATGTACCGGCGCTTCATCGTTCCGGCTCTGAAGCGCGAGGTGGAGCTTGCCCACCAGGCCGGGGCCAACTTCGGGTACATCCTCACCACGGGGATGATGCCGCTGCTGGACATCCTGCTCGAAGTGGGCATCGACGTGCTCATCGGCATCGATCCGGTGCAGGGCCGCGGGACGGACATGGCCGCCACGAACGCAAAGCTGGGCGGACGCATGTGCGTTTGGGGGGGCGTGAACGGTTTCATCACCATCGAGCGCGGCACCGAGGAGGACGTCCGCTCGGCCGTGCACGAGGCGATCGAGGCGCTTGGCCCCGGCGGCGGGCTGATCCTGTCGCCGGTGGACAACGTGAGGGCCGACGACGAGACGGCGCGGCGCAATGCGAGGACGTTCATTGATGCGTGGAAGCATAGCCGGTAGCTCATGGGCGAAGGTGCCAGAGCCCCTTGCTCGAGGAAGCTCGCGCCGAGCAGCCCGGCGTCCAACACTATGGTCTGGTCGTCGGAAGGACCAGTTGTTCGAATCTGCCGCGGATCGGACGCCCTGATGGAGTCGCTCCCCACGAGCCCCCTTGTGAGTGGTGACCTCTTCGCCCACCCTCGTGTCTCTGGACAAGCTCAGCCAGCGCCGTGCGGCCAGGAAAAGCCTCATTCTGGCCCAGAACGGTGGTACAAGGTATTGAAGACGCAGCCATGGATGCATCCGTGTGTGCCGCACGGCGTCGCGCCGGCGCACACACGTGTCGAAGCACGTCGCAGGGACAGGCGCTGCATGACCCTCGAGCAACTGTGCACGTGGCAGCCGCAGGACTTGTCGCGCGAGCATCTGCA
>JASFTE010000735.1:0-3108 GCA_050114035.1 Armatimonadota bacterium
ACGCCGACATGTTCCACGCCGATGCGCAGGTGGCGAAGATCAGCGGCCCGTACAGCGACGCGAGGTCGGTGTCGAGCACCTTCGGCGAGGGCGGAGAGGACGGGGGGATCACGGTCCCGTCCAGCGGCGACGGCATCACGAAGCTCGCCGAGGTCGCCGGCCGCCCCTGCGTCCAGAGCGCCCCGAGCAAGTGGGGCAGCAAGTACGTGTACTTCGAGCTCCACGACAGCTTCGCGTTCGATCTGGAGCCGCAGACCGTCACCATCACCATCGAGTACCACGACGGCGGCTGCCGGGGCTTCGGGCTCGAGTACGACTCGCTCGACCCGAAGGGCTCAGTACGCGACGGCGCGTTCAAGGCCAACCGGGCCGTTGCCATCGAGGACTCAGACGCGTGGAAAACGGCGACGTTCACGGTCACCGACGCGCGCTTCTCCAGCCGCTGCAACGGCGCCGACTTCCGCCTCGCGGTCACCGGTCCCGGGGAGCTGTCGGTCTCCCGCGCGACGGTCACGAAATCGGGATAGCAGGGCGGGGATGCGTCAAGGCGACCCATGTTCCCAGCGACCCATCGCCTGGGCTTCCTCGGAGTCAGGCGGGAACTGCTGGAACTCGATCCGGTGCCCGTCCGGGTCGAAGAAGTTGAAGAGCCGCGAGCCGTCGGTGCCCCTGGTTATCTCCCGGTTGCGGATGGACTCGGCCGGCAGGCGGTCCAGTATGTCCTCCACGGCGGCGTCGATGTCGGCGACCTCGAAGGAGAAGTGTGTCTTGGGCGGGGCCGCCTGATCGGGCCGCGGCGCGAAGAGCTCGACGAACGTGTGCCGGGTCACGTGCAGGTACACGATCACGACGCGCCCGTCGCGCCGCAGGCGGAAGGCCTCCTTCAGCCCCAGGACCTCCGTGTACCACTTCAGTGACGCATCGAGGTCCGACGTCTGAATCCCCACGTGGCTCAGCGTCTTGATGTGTGGGTTCATTTCCCCATACCCTCCGAGTGCGGCCCTTACTGGATCGGCCTACGTCGCTAACTGCTTCGCCTGCGCGATCAGCGGCTTCGCGCGCTCGGCCCACACTGAGCCGTCGTATTGCCGCACGAGCTGCTCGCCGCACTGAGCCGACCGCTCGTAGTTGTCCATCGTGAAGTACGCCGCGGCGATGTGCCACTTCGCCAGGGCGGCATGCTCCGTCCTCGGGTCGCGCTTCAGGAGTCGCTCCAGCCGCTTCAGGGCTTTCCGCTGTCCCTTCTCGCCGACTGCCAGGCAGGCATCACGGCCGATCGCGGCACCGATGCGCAGGTTGCTGATCTCTCTGCGCTCTCGCCGGTCGTGCGAGCTCCCCGGCTGCGCCGCTGCGAGCACCTTCTCAAACAGCGGCAGGGCCTCGGAAGGCTGCTGGAGCTCCAGGTACATCATTGCCGCGGCGTAGTTGGTCCGCGGGTCGTCCGGAGCCTCTCTCAGTGCCGCCGTGTGCCGGGCCAATGGCCCGACTGATGCCAGCACGTTCGCGAACGGCTCCGGTGGGTAGAAGCCCACCAGGCGGTGCAGCACCTCGCCGTCGGCGTTCAGGAACGCCATGTTCGGAATCCCCTGCACCCCGTAACGCGTCGCCAGGTCCGGGTGCCGGTCCACATCCACCCGCGCGCACTCGTACCCCCGCGCCGCCTCGATCACGTTCTCGGCCGGGAATGTGTGATGCTCCAGCATCCTGCACGGCTCGCACCACGTCGCAAAGAAGTCCACGAAGACGAGCTTGCCGCTCTGCTTAGCGGCCGTCAGCGCGTCATCCAGTGTCGCGTGCCACGAGATGCCCTCCGCGCCGAGAGCCGCGGGGGCCGAAAGACAGACGGCTACGAGGCCCAGAACGGGCGCCGCACGCCGCATATGCACCATCATCGTCGCCTCCCATGGGACACGTCCGCAGCGCCGCAGCATCCCGGCGCTGCATGCATTCGTCTTGGTCCTCCCCCTGGCGAAGCGACGAATGTGCGGCCCTGCTTACGTTCGGCGCGGGGGCAGGTGGCCCTTGATGGGGCAGCAGTGCATCTGGGCGCACGCGCCGCAGTCCCGGGGATGCGTGACACAGCCGCGGCGCTCCGCGTAGGCGCCCGCGAGCCGCGCGCCCGGGCGCTCGTACTCGGCCGTGCGCTCGTCCATGACGGTGCCGCTGATCCCGGGCCTGCCGCTCCAGTACGCCTTGCCGAGGCCGCAGCGATGCGCCGTCGCCACCGCCTCCTCCATGGCCGAGAGGCCGGCGCCCGTGTGCCGTGCCATGACGAAGTTCGGCCGGAAGGCGAGGAAGCACACCGGCAGCGTCGCGTCGATGTCGGCCAGGAGGCGGCAGAGGGGCTCGATCTCGGCCTCGTTCACGCCGGGCACGACGAGAATCCGGAACTCCCAGAGCTTCTCCCTGTGCCGCGCGACGACGGCGGCATTGCGGAGCACGGGCTCAACGGGGGCGCCCGTCATGGCCCGGTGCACATCGTCGTGGACGGCGCGAATGTCGAAGGTGATGGACGTCGTGAAGTCCAGCACGCGCTGGAGCGACTCCTCGGTCATGAAGCCGTTCGTGTCGTAGTTGACCTTCGTCTGCGGCTCGATCCGCCGTGCCTCGGCCACAACCGCCTCGACGAAGGGCAGCGAGCACGTGGCCGAGCCGCCGGAGAAGAACAGCCTATCGGCCCCCATGAGCCGCCCGCGCATGGAGCGCATGGCGTCGAGGGACTCGCGGGCCAGCTCCGCCGGATCGGTCTCGCCGTCGATCCGCCCGCCGGTGTCCGGGAAGTGGGCGATGTCCCAGTTCTGGCAGTGCAGGCAGCGGAAGTTGCACCCGGCCGTGAAGATAGTGTAGCTCTCGGGTGGGGCCGGATGCAGCATGCGCGAGGCCACCTGGGGCATGCCGATGCGGCACACGCCCAGCTCGCCCCGCGTGCGATCCACGCCGCAGTGCCACTCGCACAGATGGCAGTCCGTCAGCGGCATATCCGGAGTATACTCGACGCACGCCCCGCGGCATAGGCGGCCTCCCACGGCAGGTTGCCCGCGGGGGCATGAGGAAGACGAGCACAGCCATGCCCATACGTCTGGCCCACATCCTCGCCTGCGCCGCGGC
>JASFTE010000736.1:0-3107 GCA_050114035.1 Armatimonadota bacterium
CGGACCTGTCAGAGGCTCTGTCATTGTGGGTCGCTCCTTCCAAGCTCTACGCGGATTCCTGCACGCGTGGCCAGTTACCTTCACCGCGGCAGCAGCAGGATACCGAACAGCGCCGGCGAAGGCACCTATGCATCGTGCGGACGGCGATGCGATTCGGTGGGGACGCACTTGAGGAGGCCTGTCATGATTCGTTGGCAATTGTTGGCTCTCTGTGCATTTCCCATGCCCTTCGCCGTTCAGCCGGTCTGGTCCGAGAGTGCGGCAGCGACGGCGGTCGGGGATGGGCCCGGGATCTGCGCGGTGCTGGGCCTGCCTGAAGGCGGGACAGAGCCAGTCATCGAGCTGGCCACGGCCCGCGGCTGGACGGTCTTCTTCCAGAGCCCAGAGGCCGAGGATGTGACGGCAGTCCGGCGGGCCGCGGAGGCCGCCGGACTGCTCGGCCGCGGCGTCTTCGCCGATAGGGGGCCGTGGGGTCGCGTCCGGCTGGCCGACAACCTCGCCGACGCTGTCATCGTGTGCAGCGCGAATACCAACAGCGCGCAAGTCCGCCGTGTGCTCCGCCCCAGTGGGAAGGCCGTCAACTACCGGGGCGGACGGGTGCGTGGCGAGCGCCTGAAGGCCGTCCCGAAGGGAATGGACGCGTGGAGCCATCCGTTCCATGGCCCCGACAACAACCCCCTCAGCACGGACCGGCTCGCACGCGGGCCGTACCTGACGCAGTTCATCGCCGAGCCGCAGTTCAGCCCGCTGCCGACCGTTGCGGTAGCGGCAGGAGGGCGCCTGTTCCGCGCCCACGGGCACATCTCGTTCAAGGCCAACCAGACGCCCGTGCTCAATACGCTCGTGTGCTCCAACGGCTACAACGGCACGATCCTGTGGAAGCGCCCGCTGAAGCAGGGCTTCATGATCCACCGCATGTGCATGGTCGCGACGGGCGACTCCCTGTACCTGGCTGATGACGAGTCCTGCAAGGTCCTCGATGCCGCCACCGGCGCCGTCCGCCGCGAGATCGTCGTCCCGGAGGGCATCGCCGACGGGCCGGTGTGGAAGTGGATGGCGCTCGGAGACGGTGTGCTGTACGCCCTCGTCGGCGGGAACGAAGTCAGCCCCGCCCCCCTGCGCGGGCAGGCCCCGGGCCTCGGACACTGGCCCTGGTCGGTATGGGAGGGGTACGGGTACGAGGACCCGCGGACGAACTTCGGCTTCGGCCGGACGCTCCTGGCGATGGATGCGGCGAGCGGCAACCCCCGGTGGCACCGGCGCCAGCAGGAGTACATTGACGGCCGCGGCCTGTGCATGGGCAACGGGCGCATCTACTACTACAGCCCGCGGAAGTTCCTGGCCTGCCTCGACGCGCGCAGCGGCCAGGTGGTGTGGAAGAACTCGGACCGGGACCTGCTGGCTGCCATCGCCCCCACGGGCCGCGCGCAGAACCCCAGGCAGGGCTTCTCGACCACGAGCTTCCTCAAGTGCGACGACGAGCGCATCTACTTCGCCGGCCCGCAGCGGCCCAATCTGGTGGTCGCCTCCGCCGCCGACGGGAAGCTGCTCTGGCAGCGACCGGATGGCAACTTCCACCTGGTGCTCTATCCCGATGCGCTCTATGGCGTCGGCGCCGCGCCGGGCTTCAAGGCCAACTACGGGGACGGTGAGGTGCTGGCGACCTACCCGAAGCGGCGCGCGTGTACTCGGGCGACCGGGTCGGTGGATGCGATCTTCTACCGGGCCACGGGCGGGACCGTGCGGGTGGACCTGGCCTCCGATACTGCTCAGCATATCGCGCCCATGCGGCCGCCATGTCTCGAGGGTGTGGTGGTGGCCAATGGGATGCTCTACTGGGGGCCGTGGATGTGCGGCTGCCAGTTGAGCCTCTACGGGCACATCGGCCTGGCCTCCGGCGCCGGGTTCGACTATGGCGGCGACGGGCCGGAACAGCGCCTGGTGATGGGGGATGGCGACGCAACTGCGGTGAAGGCGCTGCCGTCATCCGACGGCGACTGGCCCGTGTACTGCGGCGATGCGGCCAATCGCTGCTTCCGCGATGCCTCGCTGCCCGCGCGAGTGCGGCGGGCATGGTCGTACGAGACGCCCGGCGGCACCTCGGCCAGCGCGCCCGTGACGGCGGGCGGGCTGCTCTTCGTCGCCGACCGGGGCGGCGCCGTGCGGGCGCTCGGGGCCGATGATGGGAAGATCCGGTGGGAGGCGTACACGGGCGGGGCGGTCTTCTACCCGCCGGTCGTGTGGAATAGGCGCGTCTACGTCGGCTCCGCCGACGGGCGAGTGTACGCGCTGGAAGCGGCCACGGGCCGCACGCTGTGGACGTTCCGTGTCGCCCCGGCCGAGCGCTGGATCGCCGTCAATGGAGCGCTCATCTCCACGTGGCCTGTCGCCGGCGGCGTGGTGGTGGACGACGGCGCCGCGGCGGGCTCAGGCCAGGCGGTAGTCTACGCCGCGGCGGGCATCGCCCACTACGACGGCACGCACGTCGTCGCTCTGGACGCCGTCACCGGGACGGTCCGGTGGTACAACGACTCGTCGGGGGCCACCTCCGACGAGATCCGCAGCGGCGTCAGCCTCCAGGGGAATCTCTACCTGCGGGACGGCGCGCTGTGCTTCGCGGGCGGGGGCGTGCACCAGGTGGCACGGTATGACCTGGCCACCGGCAAGTGCCTCAACGCCCCCGCTCAGGCCCCGCGCTCGACCGTCGCGACCGCCTTCGAGGCGCACTACCCGGAGTACGGGCAGTACATGAGCCTGGACCATACATTCGCGGACGGCACGACGCTGAGCTGCCAGAACGCCTACGACGGCGCCCGAGCCTCCAGCCTGGGACTGTTCCGACCATTGCCGCCCGGCCAGACGGCTCCGCCCAACTGGCGATTCCCGTCCCGGCGTGGCGAGCCGTTCCGGCGCGAGAGCATCTGGGACCGCCGCGGGAGCGTGCTGCTCAACGCGTTCATCGTCACCCCCGATGTCGCCCTGCTCGCCACCAGGGGGCGATCCGCCGACGCCGGCCTGACGGCCGTCCGGGTGAGCGACGGATCGGGCGTCTGGGAGCTTGAGCTGGCCGCTCCGGTCGTGCGCGGTGGGCTGGCGATGGACCGGGA
>JASFTE010000737.1:0-3101 GCA_050114035.1 Armatimonadota bacterium
GTGGGGGAGATCGTCGAGCGCGGCGGACGGGCCGTCTTCCTGCAGGCCGACGTATCGGACGGGAGGGATTGTCGGCGGATCG
This sequence comes from Armatimonadota bacterium, assembly GCA_050114035.1. Lineage (GTDB taxonomy): Bacteria > Armatimonadota > Zipacnadia > JAUWAU01 > JAUWAU01 > JAUWAU01. The sequence continues at coordinate 83 of JASFTE010000737.1, forward strand.
TCGAGACGGCCCGCCGGGAGCTCGGGCCCATTGACATCCTCGTCAACAACGCCGGGATCACGCGGGGGAGGGCGCTGGCAGAACTGGACGAGCAACTGTGGGACACGGTGATCGACACGAACCTGAAGAGCGCCTACACGATGTCCCGCCTGGCGGCTCCGGACATGCTGGAGGGCGGCTCGGGAGCCATCGTGAACGTATCGTCCGTTCATGCCGAGCAGACGCACGGCCCGTATGCGGCCTACGCGGCCTCGAAGGCGGGTCTGTGCGGGCTGACGCGCGCCCTGGCGCTGGAACTCGGGCCCGACGGCGTGCGGGTCAACTGCGTCCTGCCCGGCACCATCGACATCTCCCTCTACCCCTCCCGTGCGCGCCCGGTCGATCGGAGCACCTGGGAACCGAAGGCCAGCGAGGCCCAGGTGATGGGCCGATTGGGCTCTCCGGACGAGATCGCGGCCGCCATCTGCTTCCTCGCCTCGGATGAGTCCAGTTTCGTCAACGGCGCGGCGCTGGTCGCCGACGGTGGTCTGCTCTGTATCCTGGGAGACGGCATGTGAAAGTCGAGAAGCTGGAAACCTTCTTCATCCGGCCGCGCTGGGTCTTCGTGAAGATGCACACCGACGCGGACCTGATCGGCTGGGGCGAGGCGACGCTGGAGGGGTGGTCGCACAGCGTGGCATCCGCCGTGGAGCAGATGGGGCAGTACCTGGTCGGGAAGGACCCGCGGCGGATCGCGCATCACTGGCAGGCCATCTACCGGGGCGGCTTCTACCGCGGGGGGCCCCTACTGGTCAGCGCTCTGAGCGGTTTGGAAGAGGCGATGTGGGACATCACCGGCAAGTCGCTCGGCGCGCCCGTGCACCAGCTTTTGGGCGGGGCCGTGCGGGAACGCATCCGCGTCTACGCGCACGTCCGGAGCACCGGCACGGACGACTACGCAGGCGCGGCGGAACCGGTCGCGCAGGGCTTCACGGCCGTCAAGACGGCGCTGTTCCGGGGGACCGAGTTCATGGAGGATCCCGCCTTCGTCGCGCGGGTGGCCGAGCGGATGGAGAAGCTGCGTGAGGCCGTGGGCGAGGAGGTGGACGTCGGCATCGACTTCCACGGGCGTGTCAGTCCGGCGCTGGCCATCCGGCTCGCAGGGGCCCTGGAGCCGTATCAGCCCATGTTCATCGAGGAGCCGGTGCTGCCGGGCGACGTGGACGAGCTGGCGCGCGTGGCACGCTCGACGCGGGTGCCGATTGCGACGGGGGAAAGGCTGTTCACGAAGTGGGGCTTCCGGGAAGTGCTGGAGAAGCAGGCGGCGGCCATCCTCCAGCCCGACCTGTCCCACGCGGGGGGCATCCTGGAGTGCCGCGAGATCGCCGCCATGGCCGAGGCCCGCTACGCCGCCATCGCGCCGCACTGCCCGCTGGGTCCCGTGGCTCTGGCCGCCTGCCTTCAACTCGATGCCTGCACCCCGAACCTGCTCTGCCAGGAACAGGTGAACCTGGGCGAGGGCTACCTCAGGGAGCCCTTCGTGGTGCGGGACGGTTACATCGACGTGCCCACCGGGCCGGGGCTGGGAATCGAGGTGGACGAAGAGGCCCTCTCCGAGAAGCTCTACGACGGTTTCTGGCAGAACCCCCGGCTGGAACACGAGGACGGCTCGGTGGCCGACTGGTAGACCGCCGGTTCAGCTCCTCGCTTCCGCGACCGCTTCCACGCAGCGCCCGGCGCGCCCGCTGATCTCGTCCCAGGCTTCCTCGGCGATGAGGCGGGAGTTGACCAGGCTGCTGCCCAGAGCGACGGCGCAGGCGCCCGCCCGGATGTAGTCCCCCGCGTTGTCCGGACTGACGCCGCCCACCGGCACCAGGCGCACCTGCGGCAGGGGCCCCTTGAGGGCCTTGATGTAGCGGGGGCCGCCGAGGGAGGCCGGAAAGACCTTCACCATGTCGGCGCCCTTCTCCCACGCCGTGATCACCTCGGTGGGCGTGAGGGCGCCCGGGACGACCACCTTCCCGTACCGCTTTGCCGTCCGGATGGCGTCCGCGTCCAGGGCGGGCATCACGAGGAACTCCGCACCGGCCAGTATGGCGGCGCGGGCCGTCTCGGAGTCCAGCACGCTGCCGGCCCCGACGATGAACTCGTCCCCGCTCTGCTCGGACAGCTCCGAGACGGCGTCCAGGGCACCCGGCGTGGTCATGGTGACCTCTATCGCCCGGATGCCGCCCCGGGATAGGGCCCGTCCCGCGCGGGCCAGGCCGGCCGGTGCGTCCGAGCGGATGATCGCGATGACGCCGCTCTCCAGGATGGTCGTCAGTGTGTCCTGCATCGCATTCCCTCCGGCCCGGTCGAGTCAGCGCGAGATGCGCGCGGTTCCGCCGCCCATGATCCTGCGCGCCTCGGCCTCGGTGGCCTGGTTGATGTCCCCGGGGAAGGTGTGGGCCAGGGCGCTGTAGGCCGCGCCGAACTCGCAGACCTCCTCGGTCGCCCAGTCGTTGAGCGAGCCGTAGACGACGGCCGACGAGAAGCTGTCCCCGCCGCCCACGCGGTCCACGATCTCCAGATCCTTGTAGATGTGGCTCAGGTAGAAATGCTCCCCGTCGTAGAGCAGTGTCCGCCAGTCGTTGAGCAGGCCCGTCTTCGCCTCGCGCAGGGTCGTGCCCACCATGCCGACGTTCGGGTAGCGCCGCATCACCTCCCTGGCCACGTCCTTGTAGCTCTCGGGATCCAGCTTCGCGTAGTCGGTGCCCGTCCCGGCAGCCTCTATCCCGAGGCACTTGCCGAAATCTTCCTCGTTCCCGATCAGCACCTCGACGTGGGGCACGACGCGCGCGTTCGCCTCCTGCGCCTCCTCAGGTGACCAGAGCTTGCCGCGGTAGTTCAGATCGTAGCTGGTCCGGACGCCGAGCGCGGCGGCCGTCTCGAATACCCGGACGGTCGTCTCTCGGAGCGTCTCCGAGAGCGCGGGCGTGATGCCGCTGGAGTGCAGCCAGCGGCAGTCCTCCAGCAGTGTCTCCCAGTCCACCAGCTCGGC
>JASFTE010000738.1:0-3089 GCA_050114035.1 Armatimonadota bacterium
AACGCCGTGGACTGGGTGTACGGCACGGTGGCCCCGGACGTGGGTGCAGTGCACGCGCCGGCAGGTGGTGCGCTGGACGGCACGGACTACTCGACGTGGTAACGGGATCGCGACACAACCCAATCGACACAGAGCACCTAGAGCAGCAGGCGCACCCGCGCCTGCTGCTCCTACTTCTGCGATGCAATATGTTTGCAGAGCTACAACGCCGTGCTGTGCTAAGGAAGCACCAGGCTCAGTCAAGATCCTACGACTCACGCAGAGCTCTCTCGATGCGAGTCGGCCACACATACCAGGAGGTGCAGTGCAGATGAAACGTCGGAAGGGTTTCACGCTGATTGAGGTTCTGATTGTCATCGTCGTCATCGCCGTGCTGGCCTCGATCGTCATTCCGCGGCTGCTGGGTGCGGGACGCCAGGCCAAAGAGGCAAGCCTGCGGGCGCATTTGCAGGAGCTGCGCAACTCCATCGGCCTCTTCCAGTCGCATACGGGCGTCTATCCGGCCGCCCTGGCGGACATCATGGGCGCAGCGGCCCCGGCGAGCGGACTCGACGTAGCGGGCGCTGCCGTGGCCATCAACGCCAGCGACTACAAGGGCCCGTACCTGACCACCGCGAGTGGCAACCTGCCGGAGAACCCGATCACGAACGCCGTGGACTGGGTGTACGGCACGGTGGCGCCGGACGTGGGTGCGGTGCACGCGCCGGCAGGTGGTGCGCTGGACGGCACGGACTACTCGACCTGGTAGAGATCACCGATTCAGCCAGATGAGCGGAGCAACAGGCCCCAGGGCCTGTTGCTCTGCTTCTTCGGTTCCTCCGCTCACCCCTTCGATCCGTGAGTCTGGGCGCACGATATGGTAGAAGGGAATAAAGAGGCGCACGTGCCATCTCGGCTACGTGCGAGGCGGGCTCCGCAGAGCCCCATAGGTTGGAGGGATCCACCGTGTTCCGGCGCAATAGTCGTCGGCGTACCGGCTTTACACTCATTGAGTCGCTCATCGTCATGGTCTACATTGGGCTCATCGCCTCAATCGTACTCCCCCGCGTGACGGGAGCATCCCGCAAAGCCCGCGAGACCAACCTGCGGGCGACGCTGTCGGAGATTCGGAAGGGGGTGGAATCGTACCAGGCTGAGACGGGGCTGTATCCGGCTCAACTGGCCGACCTTACTGCCACGGTCCCCCCCGCCACGGGCCTCACGTCGGTCGGCACGACCGTATCGATCATCCCGGCCGACTGGCGCGGCCCGTACCTGCGCGCGCCGGGCGGGCTCCTGCCGAAAGACGAGATACTGGGAACGCGGAATTGGAAGTACGGCACCACGCCACCCAATGTGGGCGACGTACACAGCTTGGCCCCAGGGGGCACCGTGGACGGGCAGGCGTACTCGACCTTCTGACGCCGGCCCCAGGCCCTGGTACGAACGCTCTGCCATTCCCATCGCCAGGCACGTAGACCATCGAGCATACTCACAGGCGGCCTCCGTACGGGGGCCGCCTTTTCCGTTTCCTCCTCGTCGCCTCGCCCCAAGGCTGGACGTTCCGCAGTGGCAATCCCCCTCTGCTTCATCTCAACGGGGCCTTACTCCCCTCTCACGGCATCTGCGGCGCTTCACACCGATTGCGGCGAAGAGCACGATTCGAGTGAACATTCTCTCCGTGCCAGGCGTTACATGTAATGTATGAATCCTCTAACTTCCCACCCGGGATGGGGTGAGGCCGCGTGAAACGCCATTCGCGCATGAGTTACTTCGGTTCGGCCACCGTCGGGGAGCGGGGACAGATGGTCATACCGGCTGAGGCGCGTCGAACGCTGGGGATCAATGATGGAGACAAGATCGTCGTCTTCGGACGCGGCAAGGGCCGTCTGACGCTGGTCAAGGCGGACATGGTGAGCGAGTTTGTGAGCCGAGCGCTCACCGATCTCACGGAGCTGGAGCGACAACTCCGCTCGGAGGCAGAGGTCGCGGACGAGGCCGCAGAGGCTTCCTGATGTAACCTGTTGATCGTGCCCGTCCACTACTGTAGGAGGACTACCAACGCGGACAAGGCACTTCCAGGAGGCGATGAGGATGTTCAGATCCGTCTGGCAGAGCCCACTCACGAATGTGCTGGCGGTGGTGCTCTGCTCGTGTATCGCCGGGAGTGGTTGGTGTCAGGAGCCGTCTCCTGAGGAGGCAACGGCGCCAGAGGAGGCCGTCGCGCCTGAGGAGGCAGAAGCGCCATCGGCGCTGCCGGATGAGGCCGAGCAGCCGCGCGTTCCCGAACGGCCCGTGATGGGCCGAGTGACCGACCTCAATCCCCTGCGCGGGTACATCGAGCTGCAGTCCCTCCCGGCAGGCACGAGCCGCGTTGTGGTTGTAACCGAGGACACGGAGATGACCAAACCGGGGACCATCACACTGGCGGAGCTGCAGGTGGGAGATCGGGTGCGCGTGTCGGGCATTCCGCTGCAGCTCCGGGCGGCCAGCATCAACGTGCAGCCGCCCCCCGAGGCGCCTGGGACGGACCGCGAGGAGACGGGCGACGCGACCGAGGACGGCGAAGGGGAAGCCGAACCGGCTGACGAAGCACCACAGGGGGCGGCCACCGAGGACGGCGATGGCGACGACGCGCCTGAGACACCTACGGAGTTCACAGGGCCACCTGGAGAGCGTCCGGAGCGGGCAGAGCGCGAAGGGCGTCCGAGACGGCCCGAGGGAACAGTGTCCGTGTCGGGCGTCGTGGAGAGCACCGAGCCGTTCGTCATCGGGCTGTCTGACGGGGTCTCCGTGACCCTCACGCTCACGGAGGAGACGACGATCCTCAAACCGAAGCCGGCGACCATTGAGGACCTCGCGACCGGGGACTTCATGTGGGCCTCGGGCAAGCGCAATGCCGACGATCTCTTGGAGGCGGCGCAGGTACGGGTCATACCGCCCGATGAGGCGATGGCCCGGCTCGCCCGATCCGGGTCGCCCATGATGGGGAGTATGGACGGGCGCCGATCATCGGCCGGGCTCAGGGGCGGGCCCGGGCGGGGCGGGTTCGGTGGCTTTGGCGACCGAGGGTTCCGGGATCGGGGCGGTCGGCCGTTCGGCGGCCGAGG
>JASFTE010000739.1:0-3078 GCA_050114035.1 Armatimonadota bacterium
TCCTACGGACCAGAGTACTTCAGCAAGCACACTCGCTGGAACGATCCGGCGACGCGGACCGAGTCTCACAACACGATCCTCATCAACGGCGCCAACCAGGTCCCCGGCGAGGACGGCGGCCACATCGCCAAGTTCAGCACCTCGGAGCACTTCGATTACGCCCTCGCCGACGCGACGAGCACGTATGAGGAGGCGAAGAAGGTCCTTCGCCACGTGCTGTTTGTGCGTCCGGCGTACTTCGTGATCTACGACGAGGTTGAGACCGAGCAGCCGGCCGAGGTGGCGTTCTCGCTCTACAAGGAGCGGCGAGAGAACAAGCGCCAGCTCCAAGACGGGAGCATCGTCTACGACTGGGACAAGGCGTCGCTGCTCGTCAAGGTTCTGGACCCTGCAGAGGCCTCCTTCGAGCCGGCCGGGGAAGTCAAGAAGTACCGCTGCGACCGGCTGACACACCCGCAGCAGACGAGGAGATGCGAGTTCCTGGTGCTGCTGTACCCGCTGCCGCCCGGCGACGGCCGGGCGTTGCCGTCCGTCTCCACCCGGCGCGAGGGCGCCGACATCGTCGTTGACGTCAAGCGCCCCGGGGCGACCGACACGATCCGGATAGTGCGGAGGGAGCCGGCGGCCACCATCACGGCCGAATCGACCCGGGACGACGGTACAGTCCATCGGTTCTCGTCGTCACAGCAGCCATGACGAGGCAGAACGGGGGGAGGCGCTTAGCAGACTATTGACACGAGTGCTAATGGGCGGTATACTTCTGGCTCGTGTGGGCGCCGGCGAAGGGGCGCCCGCGTTGCGTCGTACATAGACCGTAAGGTGGCGATGGGAGTGCCGATTTACGAGTATCGGTGTCGGAAGTGCGGGCAGGAGTTCGAGGTGCTCGTGTGGGGCTTCAATGACGGCGGGCCGAAGAAGTGCGATCACTGCGGGGGGAAGCTGGAGAAGATGCTGTCGCCCGCGGCGGTGATCTATAAGGGCTCCGGGTTCCATACGACGGACTACTGCCGGAAGTCGGGCGACAACGGGGATAAGGCGAAGAACGACCGGAAAGAGAAGGCGGAGGAAGTGAAGTCGAGTGTGAGTGACGACAAGAAGACGGAGAAGAAGGAGAAGGCGAAGAAGGACTGAAGGCAGGCGGGGGACCCTTCGGCTACGCTCAGGGCAGGCTCCGACCCCGCCCCACAACGGCGGCACGTACGGCCGGGCCAGATGGCCCGGCTTTTTCGCGTCTGTGGGGCGGCAGGTCGGGCTATTGGTCCCGGATCTCAGGGCCGGGGTCGGTGCGGGCGAGGAGGACGCCACCAAGGGCGATAGCGGCGCCGATGAGCTGGGCGATGGTGAGGCGGTCGTTGACCAGGAGGGCGCTGGCGCCGATGGCCATGATGGGGATGATGCACTGGTACACGGCGGTGCGGGCCGGGCCGATGCGGTCCACGCCGGCGAACCAGCAGAGGAAGCCAACGGCGCCGGCGAGGAAGATCATGTGGCCGAGGCAGAGCCACGAGACGAGCGAGAGGGAGCCGAAGTCGGCGCGGATGGCGCTCGGGGCGGCAATGGGGGTGATGAAGAGGGCCCCGAGGGCGATGGCGTAGGTCGTGAAGGTGGCAGAGCCGTAGCGGCGGACGAAGGGGCGGCTGGCGGCGGTGACGAGGGCGACGCAGAGGGCGGAGCAGAGGGTGAGGAGGTCGCCGCGGCTCGTGGGGCTGTCGAGGAGGCTCTCCGTGAAGCCCTTGGAGAGGACGATGTAGAGGCCGAAGAGAGCGATGCCGACGCCAGTCCAGCCGACGCGGCGGAGCGGCGTGCCGCCGAAGAGGGGAGCCAGGAGGCCGGCGAAGACGGCGGAGGTGCTGAAGATGAGCGCTGAGCGGGAGGCCAAGGTGGTGCTGAGGCCGATGACCCAGAGGAACTGGTTGGCGGCGACGGCGGGGATGGCCAGGAGCACCAGCCAGCCGAAGTCGCGCCGGCGGATGCGCAGGTTGCGGCGCATGGCAATGGCGAGGAGGACGAGCGAGATAGCGAAGGGCGGCCAGCGGAGCCCGATGATCTGGACCGGGGTGAGCTGGTCGAGGAGGAGCTTCGTGAGCGGGACGTTGATGCCCCAGACGATGACCACGACGACGAGAAACAGGTCGCCGAGGCCGAGTTTCCTGCGCTGCATGTTACCGTCACCCGCGGGTGAGCAAGATCCGGAGGCTGGGAGACTGACGGGGAACTCCCGCACCAGCCTCCCGGTCGCCGAATCTCAGAGCAGCAGTCGTTTGAAGGCGCGCATGTTCATGCGGTCGTGCTTCAGGTCCAGCTCCGGCGTCTCCATGATGAACGGCAGCCTCTGGAGCGCCGGGTGACGGACTATTCGCCGTAACCCCTCGCGTCCCATCTTTCCCTTGCCGATGTGCCAGTGGCGGTCGACCCCTGAGCCGAGCGGCGTCTTCGAGTCGTTGAAGTGGATCACGCGGAGGCGCTCGAGGCCGACCTCGCCGTCGAGCTCGACGAGCGCCTCGCGCAGCCCGCGGGCGGTTGTGAGCTCGTAGCCGGCGGCGAAGGCGTGGGCGATGTCGAGGCAGACGCCGACCTCGACGCCGGCGTCGGCGCAGTCGCGAACGATACTGCCGATCTCGGAGAATTCGGCGCCGATGAGGTCGCCGCTGCCCGCGGAGTTCTCGAGGAGCAGGATCGGCCCCGCGGGCGCGTCGCTGAGGGCCTGGATGATGCTGCGGCTGACGCGGCGGACGGCGGCGCAGCGGCGGCGGCCTCGGGCGCTGCCCAGGTGGGTGATGACGTAGTCAGCGCCGAGGAGGGGGGCGCGATCCATCTCGCGGGCGAGGGCTCTGACAGAGCGACGGCGGAGGGCGGTGTCGGCGCTGGCGAGGTTGAGCAGGTACTGGGTGTGGATGCAGACGGGTGAGATGCCGGCAGTGGCGATGGCGTCGCGGAAGGCCTGCACCTCGTCGTCGGCGAGCCGGTTGATGCGCCAATTGCGGGGCGGGCGGGAGAATATCTGGACGGTGGTGCACGCGCGCTGACGGGCGAGGTCGGGGACCTTGCCGAGGCCGTCGGAGATGGGTATGTGGAAGC
>JASFTE010000740.1:0-3074 GCA_050114035.1 Armatimonadota bacterium
GCATCGCTGAGACCTGGCTCGCGGGCGTCAACCTCCTGCTCGTCGTGGGGATCTTCTCGCCGCCGGCGGCGGAGAGGTTCGGCTCCCTCGGGCCGTCCGGATGGACCGAGGCCGGGATGATGTACGCCTGGGCGACCGGCGTGTTTGTGCCCGTGATGATCATCGATGCCATCTGGGATCTGATTCGCGGATCCCCGCGCGGCAAGCAGTCGCTGCTGGCGGGCTTCAGTTGGACGTGGGCGATCGTCATGTTCATCGAGTGGCTCATGACCGCGGACACCCCATACAGGCCGAGCCTGGTGCCCATCATCGCCATCCCCGTCGGGCTCAGCGTCCTACTTGCACGGGGGCAGATCATCACGAACTTCGTCACGTTGATCCACCGCCCGGCGCGTCGTCACGAGAAGACGATTGCGTGGCTGCGTGCGGCGATGCGGATAGACAAGAGCCGGCAGTGTCACGCGCTGGCCCAGGTCAGCATAGGTGATGCCCACACGCAGCTCGGCCAATACGAGGAAGCCTTGCGCGCGAACCAGCAGGCCCTTGCGCTCGACGTCCGCCCAACGAGCGGCACTGCCGCCGCGAACATGTCCTTCCTGTACGCGGCGATGGGGAGGTTCAAGGACGCGACAACGATGTGCCAGCGGGCGAAGCAGTTGTGTGGCAGTGTCACCCATGGGGCCATCCCCGACGTCTGCCAGGCACTGCTTCTGGTCCGGCAGCAGCAGTACGAGGCGGGAATCGCGGTAGCCCGCGCGGCACTTGGGAAGTCCCTCACGCCGGTGCAGATCAAGGCAGCGGCGAACGCGATCCTGGGCTACGGCCTGGCGATGATAGGTGATTTCCAGGGGGCGACGGCGGCGTGCGAGAGCGCCTGCAAAACAAGGCACGCGGGGCCGTGGGCGTCCATCGCGCAGACGGCCATGGGTATCATGTGGAGCAGCAGCGGGCACTGGCAGGAGGCTGTGCAGCACTTCGCCAAGGCGGTGGAGCTAGTGGAGGTGAATCCTGAGGCGAATCTGCGTGCGGCTCAGGCATACGCCATGCTGGGAGAGTGGGAGAAGGCCGAGGCATCCCTCAAGGCGGCTCGCGACGGCGCCCCCCTGTCGCAGTGGGCTCCGATCGCGGCGGACTTGCTGGGGCTCGGGCGGGAGTCCTGGCACAGGACGGTGCTCCCCATGCCACGGGCGCCAGCGTATCCACAGCCGCAGCAGGGCTACCCGCCGCCGGGGCATCCCCACGGGCAGCCGCCGACGTACTAAGGGTCTGGCCCGGGGCAGGAAATCCGGCAGGGACGAACAACCTTAGCGTGCATTCATGTGGTCGAGCTGACTTTTCCATCTGCCACGGCGGGGGAGAGTGGCAAGAGAGAGGCAGACGCGCCGCGGATCGCGCTCTGCCGTGCTCCCAGTATCGAAGGAGGACTCGGCAATGCATCGGTGTGTTCTGTGTGGCTTCATGCTCGCGGCGCTGTCAGTGGCGCTGCTGCTGCCGCACGCGCTGCTCGCCCAGGAGGGGAAGGGCCCGGTGCCGGCGGAGATCAGCGTCAACAACTACCTGTTCCTCAGGATCCGCACGCCGGCTGCCGGCTTCACGGTGGACCAGCGGCGCGTGCTCCTGGAGCAGCGGCTCACGGAGATATTCTCCAGCGAGAACACCCGCCAGCCGGACGTACGCGTGGGGAACATCCGGGGCAAGCCAACCATCTATGTAGGTGAGACACAGCTCATCACGGTCTATCCGCGTGACGCGGATGCCAACAAGACCACCATGGAGCGGCTGGCCGCCCACTGGGCCAAGCGCCTGCGCAAGGGGCTGGCGCTGGTCGGTCCGACCCGGTCCCTGAAGCCGCCGCCGGAGTGACAGGGCCGGAACCTGCGGGCTGCGCCGCGCGGGCGAGTTGCTTACAGCGGCACGGCGGGCGTATGGGGTAGCTTGAGCGCCCCGGCGGAGTCCTGATGCCAGGATGGGCCAATTCGCCCCGCGTGCGAGCGCCGTGCCTCGACGGAGTTGCCGGGCCGCATGGGCGGGGCTCACGGAAGGTCGATGCGGAATTGCACAGCCACCTGATGCCGCGCCCCCTTGTCTCGCTGGTCGTGACGACGGTTGCCATGGTGCTCGTAGCCGGCTGCGGCAGTGGCGGGCCTCCCGAGGCCAACGGTTCGGGGGGCGGCGACGCGGGCGAGTGGACGGTGCTGGCGTACGTAGACGCGGACGGTGACCTGGAGGATGCGCTCATCGGCGACTTCAACGAGATGGAGGTCATTGGCAGTACCTACTCCGTGAACGTCGTCGCCCAGATGGACCGCCACCCGGCCTACGACACCACGAATGGCAACTGGGTGACTTGCCGCCGCTTCCTCGTGCAGCGTGACCCGTCCGAACCGGTCGTTCCGCAGGACGGTCAGCACAACCACATCATCGTCACCCCCAACATCACGGACATCGGCGAGGTGAACATGGGCGCGGAGGACACGCTCGTGGACTTCGTCGAGTGGGGCATGACCGAGTACCCGGGGGAGCGATACTTCCTGGTGCTCGTGGACCATGGCTGGGGGTGGCAGCCCCGCTCCGTCGGGGCCCGAGACGTGGGCGTGACGACGCGGGGAGTCATGTTCGACGAGACCTCCGGGATGGACTCCCTCTCCAACGCCGAGCTCAAGTCGGCCCTGCAGCGCATCAAGGCGATCCGGGGCAAGAACCTGGAGATCCTGGGGCTCGACGCCTCCGAGGAGGCCCTTCTCGAGGTCGCCTACCAGGTGCGCGACACCGTGGACTACCTCGTCGCCTCCCAGCTCAGTGAGCCCAACGACGGCTACCCGTACGATGCTATTCTGCATCGGCTCGATGGCAATCCGACGCAGTCCACGGAGACCTTCCTGCTCGGGCTCCTGCAGGACTACCTGGACTCCTACGAGCCGGGCCAGCACACGACGAGCGCGGGCTCTTCGGTGACGCTGACGGTGTTCCGGGAGGACCGCGTGGCGGCCCTGGCGCAGTCCACGGATGCCCTCGCCCAAGCGCTCCAGGCGGAGCTCCCGGGCGCGGCGCAGGACCTGGTGGACATCCGCACC
>JASFTE010000741.1:0-3072 GCA_050114035.1 Armatimonadota bacterium
TTCAATGAACCTGATCAGTGTCTATCGGGAGTGCTGACGCGGGCGGCTCGGCTGCCATCAGGGCAGCGAACCGCCTGCAAGTCCGGGGGCGCAGTAGGGTCTTGGGGCTTGGCGGGAACGGCGGGGGCGTCTTGTGAAGAAACGCGCATCGTGTCCCCGGGTCCAAGGTGATGCCTCCCAGCACGAGCGTCCATTGCGGTCGTGCCGATGCAAAGGACGGGACCACGGGAGTCCGACGCCATGCTCGACTTCGGCAAGCCCATTCAGGATCTCACGGAGGACGATCTACAGGAGCGGCTGATCCAGGACGAGTACCGTGAGTGCCTTTGGGCCGAGTATAAGCGTCAGTTCCCCGAACCTCCGGAGAAGCTGGCCACCACGCTCGCCGCCTTTGCGAACCAATACGGCGGCTGGGTGTTCGTGGGTGTGGACGCTGACGATGAGAACAAGCCCACGAAGCTGCGCGGCATATGCCGGCGCGGCCAGGCCACAGAGCGGCTGGCCAACATCGCTGCCGCACACGTCGGCCCGGTTCCGCCATTCGTGCCCCAGTGGGTGGAGCTGCGCGAGAGCAAGCGCGGCGTGCTCGTAGTCAGAGTGTGGGAGGGGGCTGACACCCCCTACGTGCTGCGCAAGACGGGCAAGATATACGTCCGAATCGCCGACACCAACCAGCCCAACGACCAAGTGAAGGACCGCTCTGGGATCGAGCGGCTGTTCCGCAAGGCACGGGAGGCAGGGCGGCGCTTCGGGGAGGCGCGGCGCCGCACGTACTACACGCGTGCGATAGGCCGCGATGCCCCATGGGCGACAAGCTTGGCGTCTCGGCCTATGCTCATCAGCGCCCAGGTCCACCCGCGTATTGGCGAGGAGCGCCTCGTTGCCCCGCTATTCACTGAGTCCTGGGAGGCTGTCCTTGAGGACCTGCACTTCCGTCTCTTTCGGACGCCGCCTGCTGGTTGTCGACACGAGCAGTTTCGCGTGGTGTGCATCGGGGGCTCCGAGGCAGTGGAGGAGTGGCCGCCTGTGCTCTTCGCGGTCGCGGTGGACGGGTCGGTCGAGTGGACCGAACTCTTCGGGTCCGGCGAGCACGGCGCCCACCTCACCGAAGACGACTTCCGCGGCGTTGCGCAGCGTGGCCTGCGCACTGCGGCGACCGTGTATGACAGGATCAGCTACGGCGGCATGGTCGAGTTGAGACTGGAGGCGGGGCCGTTCCGAGGCAGGTCGCTCGAGGCGCAGCCGCAGGGCCTGCCGGCGGAGAAGCGCATGTTCCCTGCGCCAGAGAACTCGTTCTGCTCGGTACGACGCGCGGCGGCAGCGGACCTTCCGGACACGGAGAAGGGCGGACGCGTCATCGACGGGCTGCTCCGGGACGTGCGTCGCTTCTTCAGGTGTACGACCTACGACTAGGAGTGCCGGGGACGGACCCCGGCCACAGCATAGGAAACCGCTGACCTCCGCGGATGCTCACGAGGATGACCCCCGGCCGCATTCATGATCGGCGCCTGCGGCGGGGAGGCAGTGGGTGGAGGCAGTGGGTAGTGGTCAGTTGTTGGTGGTCAGTGAAGGCGGACCCTTCGACTACGCTCAGGGCAAGCTCGGGCGCCGTGGGAGGTGGAGCGATGCGTTTGGCGATGGGGAAGATGAGCAAGTCTCGCAAGGTCGCACTGGGCATCGGGGTGGGTCTACTTGCTGCGCTGCTCGCGCTCGTCATTCGCGCGGTCTGGTACCCAGTGTTTCCGTACATTCCCCTGCGCCAAGAGGCATTCGACGCGGAGCGGTGGAGGACAGCCGACACGGAGCACCGCGGCAACCCGCGCCACAGAATGCTCCGATCGCTCCTCCGTGAGCACCAGTTCGTCGGGATGACCCGCAGCGAGGTCGTCGAGGTGCTCGGGCCACCGGACGGCGCGAGCCCGTACTATGAGTACTGGCAGTACAGCGGGATGGGCTATGACTTGTACCCATCGTATTCCCCATTGGCGTGGGACCCCGTTCGCCTGGTTCTGGAGTTGGACAAGGAGGATAGGGTGATCCGGCGGCGCGTGGCGTGTGATGATTGAGGTGGTGCGGCGCGGCGGCTAGAATGGAGGCGAAGGCAAAGGCGGCGCGGCACGGAGACCGCGCCCTACAATAGAGGCAAGGAATAAGGCAACGGCAGCGCGGGACGTAGGCCGCTGAGGACCTTCGGTCCTTGCCCTGAGGACCTTCGGTCCTTGCCTGCCTACAGCGGGGAATCCCCGATCTCCTGCCAGGTCATCCACTGCCGGCTGTGGTCGTCGGAGGGTCCTTTGGCGCCTCCGGTCGGCGGGGCGTCACTGACGCCCGATACGGAGGTGGGTCGGCTGCCGTTCGCCAAATACACTGGCGAAGCGCGGAAGTGAGTGCGGGGCCCGTGAGGCGAAGGAGCGTCGCCGTGCCCGACACGAGCCGATTCGACAAGTACATCCAACGGGCCCGCGAGCTGGGCGCAGAGGACGCCAAGATAGTCCCGTCCGAGGATGTGATTACGGCCGAGTGGGTGCTGCTGAAGTGCACGTACGGCTGCGGCGCGTATGGGCGCTGCCTCATGTGTCCGCCATACTCGCCCAGGCCCGAGCAGACTCGCCGCACGCTTGACTGCTACGAGCACGTTCTGCTCGTGCACTGCAAGGCGGGCCGCAACGTGAAGCAGCTCGTGGTGACGCTGGAGCGCGAGATCTTCCTGGAGGGCTACTACAAGGCCCTCGCCCTCGGCGCCGGGCCGTGCGGGCTCTGTGATGAGTGCGATACTGAGGGACTGTGCCAGCATCCGCGGGAGGCGCGGCCGGCCATGGAGGCATCTGGCATAGACGTATTCGCCACGGCCCGCAGTGCGGGGTTGCCCATCGAAGTTGCCCGTGACCGGGACTGCGACCAGGACCATTACGGCATAGTCATGATCGAGTGAGGCTGTTGCCCACGAGCGGAGAAGACAACGTGGACGACGAGCTCGTGATATGCCGCTGTGAGGAGCTGACAGTCGGCGACATCAAGGCGGCCATCGCTGCCGGCGCCACGACGATGCACGAGGTGCGCATCCGGACGCGG
>JASFTE010000742.1:0-3069 GCA_050114035.1 Armatimonadota bacterium
CTGGCGTATCACGGGACGGCGCGCATCAACGCCGGGGACCCGTTCGACATCTACGTCGTGAGCGTGGACGGTTCGGCGCGGGTCAACCTTACCGAGAGCGACTCGGCGGACGACATGTACCCGCGGTGGAGGCCACAGCCGGGCGGTGGGTTCCCCGGCAGGCGCTAGCTCACGAACAGCTGCTTGGTCGCGAAGTCTGGTTCGCTGGTGAGGTTGACGCCCAGTTTGCGGAGGCCCGCCTCGTCGCCGGGCGTCGGCATGTGCGTCATGTGTACCTCGCACCCACGCAACTCGTTGAGCGCGTTTACTGCTGCAGCCGCCGCCGGGTTGGTCGTGGTGCTCACCGCCAGCGCGATGAGCGCTTCCTCGGCATCCAGGCTCACCCGCTTCCCGGCCAGTACCTCGGTCTTGAGATGACCGAGTGACTCGATGACGGACGGCGGCAGCAGGTGCATCTCGTCGGGCACCCCGGCGAGCCGTTTGGCCGCGTTGAGGATGAGGCTGGCAGCGGCATGCATCAGCGGCGAGTTGCAGCCGGTGACGATGGACCCGTCGGGCAACTCGACTGCCGCCCCGCAGTAGATGCCGTCGTTGCCCTTCCCCTTCTGCTCCGCCTCGTGTGCCGCTTCTCGCGCCGGTGTGACGACGGGACGGCTCTCCGGCGTGAGGTTCAGGTCGCTCATCAGTAGCTCGAGACGCTGGACCGAGTCTCGGTCCACGAGCCCCATGGCGTGCTCGCAGGCGTAGCGGAAATAGCGCCGCACGATCTCCTGTTTGCCTGCCTCCCGCACCACATCGTCGGCCACGATGCCGAAGCCCGCACGGTTGACGCCCATGTCGGTGGGGGACTGGTAGAACGACTCCTCGCCGGTGATGCGCTCGATGATCCGCTTGAGGACCGGGAATGCCTCGATGTCGCGGTTGTAGTTGGCGGCGCGTTCCCCGTAGGCCTCGAGATGGAAGTGGTCGAGCTGGTTCTGGTCCTTGAGCTCGGCCGTCGCCGCCTCGTACGCCACGTTCACCGGGTGCTGGAGCGGCAGGTTCCAGATGGGAAAGGTCTCGAACTTCGCATAGCCGGCGTGCCGACCCAACCGATGCTCGTGGTACACCTGCGACAAGCAGGTCGCGAGCTTGCCGCTACCCGGTCCCGGACCCGTCACCACCACGATCGGCTTGTCCGTTTCGATGTACGGGTTGGCGCCGTAGCCCTCGTCACTCACGATGATATCAACGTCGGTGGGATACCCGCGGGTGTAGCGGTGCGTGTACACCCGCACACCGCGGTGCTCGAGCCTGCGCTTGAATGCCTTGGCCGACGGCTGCTCGTCGTACCGGGTGATGACCACGGCCCGCACGGTCACGTCCCAGTCGCTCAGGTCGTCGATCAGCTTGAGGGCGTCGGCGTCGTACGTGATGCCGAAGTCCGCCCGCATCTTCTTCTTCTCGATGTCCCCCGCGTAGATGCAGAGCACCACCTCGGCGCGGTCGTTCAGACCCTGCAGGAGCCGCATCTTCACGTTCGGGTCGAAGCCAGGCAGGACGCGCGCGGCGTGATAGTCGTAGAGGAGTTTCCCGCCGAACTCGAGGTACAGCTTGTCGCTGAACCGCTCGACACGCTCGTTGATCGCTGTCGTCTGTTCGGCCAGGTACTTCTCGTTGTCGAAGCTGACCCCCACCCCCATCAGCGCCTCCTGAGCCCGCGTTGCGCGCGAAGGCCTTGGCCCGTTCGTGACACTCTACGTGGGATGCCGGAGCGCGGCAACGCCGCGGGGATCCGGAGTGTGCGAGACGGCATCGACGTGGAGCGCTACCCGCGCAGCAGGGGAAAGAGGTCCGATTCCGTTCTTGCCAGGTCCATGAGCTCCGCGACACGCGCCACGACGTCGGGGTGGGCTGCGGCGATGTCGGTGGTCTCGCCGATGTCCGCCGCCAGGTCGTAGAGCTCGATCGGTCCCTCGGGCGGTCTGCGATATGCCTTCCACGTCCCGAGCCGCACTGCCTGGCGGCCCTGGAACTCCCAGTAGAGGTACTCGTGGGGCTCCTGCTCTTCGCTCCGCCCGACGAGCGTGGGCACCAGCGAGACGCCGTCCACGCCCTCGGGCGCGGGAGCGCCGGCGAGCGCCGCAAGGGTGGGCAGGAAGTCCCAGAACGCGCACGGCAAGTCGCTCACCGTTCCCGGCGCGATCCTGCCGGGCCACCGCGCGATGAGCGGCACGCGGATGCCCCCCTCCCAGAGCTGGGTCTTGAGCCCGCGCAGGGCGCCGGCGCTCTGGAAGAACTCGGAGTCCGTGCCGCCGTTGAACGTGGGGCCGTTGTCGCTGGTGAAGAAGACGATGGTGTCGTTGTCGAGGCCGAGGTCCTTCAGCAGATCCATGATCCGGCCGATCTCCCGGTCCATGCGAGTGATCATGGCAGCGTAGGCCGAGCGTGGTCTGGGGTGCGGGGTATACCCACGGTCGCCGATGTATGGCTCTTCCTCGAACACCCCGTCGTACTCGGCGAGGGAATCCTCCGGGACCTGCAGCGACACGTGCGGAACGGGGAAGGGGAGGTACAGGAAGAAGCGCTCGTTTCGGTGATCTCGGATGAACTGCAGCGCCTCCTCGGCCATCAGGTCCATCGAGTACTCGTTGCCCCGGTACGGCTCATAGGACTCCGGGTCGTTCGGATCGACGTCGGCCGGCAGGCGCTGGTGCGGGTGGAAGTAGGCGTTGTCTAGCTCGTGCATCTCGCCGTTCCGCCAGAGCCACGGAGGGTAGTAGTTGTGTGCAATGCGCTGGCAGAGGTATCCGTACCAGTGGTCGAAGCCCTGCCGATTGGGGTGGCCCGTGCTCTCCGGTCCGCCGAGCCCCCATTTCCCGATGGCGCCGGTGGCGTAACCCGCCTCCTGGAGCACGGTGCCCACCGTCCGCGTCCCCTCCGGGATGGGGCGCTGGCCCTCCAGGCTCAGGTCCCGCCAGACATCGCCCCGGAAGGACATCTCGTCGTTGTCGCGGATGTAGGCGTGTCCGGTGTGAAGTCCCGTGAGCAGCACACAGCGCGACGGCGCGCACACGGGACTCCCGGAGT
>JASFTE010000743.1:0-3059 GCA_050114035.1 Armatimonadota bacterium
GCCCTCCGACCGGCTCCACGTCACAGTGGCTTTCCCGTCCTCGGCCTGGATGGTGCTGAGCTGGAACCGAGCCGCCTCCCAGATGCGGCCGGTCTCCGTGTCTGTGCTCAGATCCGAAATGGTCGCCTTCACTGCGACGCGCGGCTCCGCGAGGTCCTCCACGTCTAGCGACGCATCCACCGGGCCGACGAGGACTCCGCCGATGCCGACTCTCTCCTCCGTCACATGCCCGCCCGGCAGACGCACCGTGCCGTTGAGGCCGAGGTGCGGCATGGCGCCGGTGATGGCGACGTCGGCCGAGGCCTCTCCATGCACCGCGAACGTCGGCACGGACTCCGGCAGATCGAAGGGAGCCAGCGCCGCGGCGACGTCCACGCCCTCCACCGCCACTTCCAGGTCCATGTGCGGCTCGTGCAGGAGGTCGAAGATCGCCCCGGATGCCGTAGCGTGCCCCATCGGTGAGCTCGCCTCGACGTGCGATATCATGAGCGTCGCGGGCGTCACACGCACCCGGCCGCTGAGCGATACCGTCTCGCCGCCGAGCTGGGGGATGGTCACCGCGGCCCCGGCTACATCGCTCCCGATGTTGTAGCCGAGCTCCCACTTCCCGTCCTCGCCGCGCATCCCGTGCAGGATGCCGCGCACGTCCGCCGTGCCCCTCGCCACGGTCACGGGGAGCGTCCGTGGCACGATGCGCGCCCAGCGCCCGATGGCCGCGTTGTCGATCTCCGCGCTGACCGAGAAAGATGCCGGGGAGCTGAAGTACTCGACCTTCGTCTCCACACTCCCAGCCAGACCGTCCGGGTTCGACCCGCTCAGAGCCACACTCGTCCGCCCTCGACGGCTCGTGTCCAAGCTGGCATCCACGTCGTCGAGCCGGAGCACCAGGGGGCGGCCGCCTCGAGTGAGCAGCGACAGGTCCGTGTAGGAGAGCTTCGCCCCGCGCACCTCGATCGGCACCATGATGCGGTCATCAGTGGGCCGACGAGGCTTCTTGGGGGCGAACATCTGGTACACGTCCACCGTGCCGTCGCGGTCGCGGGTCGCCGATACGGTGGGGCCGATGATCGTGAGCTCTCGGATAGCCGCCAGCGGTCCAACTTTACCGCGCAAAAGTTCCACCAGGTTGTACCGGATCCGCACCTGATCCGCCGCCAGCGACTCGCCCGCCTCGAACCCCTCGGCCGCGGCAATGGCGATGTCCCGCACCGTGATCCCCCGGAGCAGGTCGCCCTCCACCGTCCCCACGCGCACCTGGCGGCCGGTGCGCGCCCAGAGCTCCGACTTGAGTATGTGGGGAAGCTGCTGCCTGACCCACTCGCCGCGCTGCGAGATCAGCTTCGCACCGGCGAGCGCCAGTACGATCAGAGGCACGAGCACGGGGACGAGGTTATACAGGATCCGCCGGATCATCGGTCGTCAGAGGCTGCCGTAGTTTCCTCGACCTCTCCGCTGACCGCTGCCCAGGCCTCGGCAGCGTTGTATGAGCTGCGAACGAACGGCGCCGAGGCCACGTGGCCAAAGCCCAGCTCCGTGGCCGCGCGCGCGTACTCCGCGAACTGCTCCGGTGGCACGTACCTTTCCACTGGCAGGTGTCGTGGCGAGGGGCGCAGGTACTGGCCCACGGTGATGCTGTCGCACCCCACGGCGCGCAGGTCCCGCAGGACATCCACGACCTCGGCGTCTGTCTCCCCGAGACCCACCATGAGCCCCGACTTGGTGACTGACTGCGCGCAGCTCCGCTTCACGTATTCCAGGAGGTGTAGCGACCGGGCGTACTCCGCCTCAGGACGGACCCGGGAGTACAGCCGAGGCACCGTCTCCACGTTGTGATTGTACACATCGGGCCCGGCGGCCGCGACGGCGGCCATGTCGCCTTCTCGACCCTCGAAGTCCGGTGTCAGCACCTCAACCGACGCCTCGGGCAGCCGGGCGCGCACGGCCCGGATGGTCTGCGCGAAGTGCTCCGCGCCGCCGTCGGGCAGGTCGTCCCGGGTGACCGACGTCACCACCACGTGCCGCAGGCCCAGCTCCGCCGCCGCTGCCGCCACGCGATCCGGCTCGTCGGGGTCCACGGGCTGCGGATCGGCGTGCTCCACGGCGCAGAAGGTGCAGTTCCTCGTGCACGCACTGCCCAGGATCATGAACGTCGCCGTGCGGTGGGAGAAGCACTCGCCGATGTTGGGGCACTTGGCGCTCTCGCACACCGTGTGCAGGCAGTGGCGATCCACGACGCCCTTCGTCGCCCTTAGTCGCGGGCCTTTGGGCGCCTTCACCTTGAGCCACGGTGGCAGCCGTCGCACGGTCTTGGTGGTAGGTGGGTGATGCCCCATTGGCAGTCAAGGAGGATGGTACCGCATCGATGCTGGCAGCGTCAAGCGAGGCCGACGCTCAGCGCCGATCACAGCCACATCTCGGGCAGATAGGCCGAATGCACCGACAGGAGGCCATCGAGCATCGCCTCGGCCGCCTCCACCGAAGGGACCAGGGGATCGGCCAGAAGCGCCTGCAGTGCCAGGCGTTGATCGCCCGTTAGTGCCGCCTCCGTCGTCAGCTCCTGCCGGTCCACCCATGCCCGCAGCACGCCGAGAATCCCCTCCGGCAGCGCCGGCATCTGGATGGTCCGCATCCCGGTCGCACTGACCAGACCGGTCACCTCCACAATGGCATCGTCCGGCAGGCCCGCGATGGCGCCGCGGTTCGGGAGATTGACCACATGCAGCTCGCCCTTGTCCTCCAGCATCGCCGCCATGATGGCCACGGCCTTCTCGCCCGACTGCGGCAGCTTCTCAACCGCCTCGTCGCCGGCGGCTACGGCACGAAGCTGATCGGCCAGCTCCTCTCGCCGCGGCGCGCGTTCCTCGAGGTCAATGGGCTTCAGGCCCCACCTCCGGCCGTCGTCGCCCGCACCGCCGAGGAAGTGTGGAAAGAACTCGGCCACGTGCGTATCGCCGGGCGACGGGTACAGGCCGTACACCTCGCACAGCTTCGCCGAGACCGGCTGCGGCAGATCCTCCTCTGTCGCCAGCCGCTCCCGCAGAAGCGGATAGATGTCCTCA
>JASFTE010000744.1:0-3059 GCA_050114035.1 Armatimonadota bacterium
GGTTTGGGCGCCGGCACGGCCGGGTGCTCCGGGTGCTCTGCCAGGGCCACGCGCGCTGCGCCCTCGTAACGGGCGAACGCCCCGGCCCGGGGCGCCGCGGAGGTCGGATGCTCCGCCCCGCTGGGGTGCTCCTGTTCCTCGGGCGCAGACGGGTGCTCCTGCTCGTGCGTGGTGCCCGGATGCTCGTGGTGCTCGGTCGGGTGCTCCTGCATGCTCGTGGGGTGCTCCCCATGGTGCGCGCAGCCCACCAGCGCACCGGCCAGCAAGACCCCGAATGCCGCCACAGCCACCAGATACAGACTAGTCCTCATCGCTGCGTCCCCCTTCGTGGGAAAGGCAGATGCGTCGGGGCGAAACGCCCCATCGGCTGCCGCCGAGGCATTCTGCCCCCGGCCTCGGCAGTTCATGGGGCGAGCCCCCTCGCTCCATGACCCTCACTATACCGTCCGGCCCCCGGCCGCGCAAGGGCGTCTCAGTAGGCGCGCAGCTCGTAGAGGCGCACCTGGTCCGCGCCGTGGGTGCGCTCGAAGCTGACCCGCAGGCGCTCGGTCTGCACGGGATCGAAGCGGTGGATGCGGTGGCGCTGGTAGTTGCCCTCCGTCCGGGCGACGGTGCGCCACGCGTCGCCGTCCGGCACCTCTATTCGATAGTCGGCGACCGTCTCGGCCACCGGTGCGAGCACGCCCGGCTCGCGGTAGGGGAAGATCGAGAAGGAGAACTCCGGCTCCAGGTCGGTGTCGAAGGTCAGCCGCACCTCACGCACGGCGCGCGCGCCGTCCCAGGCCACCTCGATCCACTCGCCCGCCACGCGGCCCGGCGCGCTCGCCCACATGTTCATCGCGTCCCCGCGCGGACGGGAGACGCCGCCCGTCGCCTGCTCGGGGCCGGCCTCGTCCGATGCGGAGCTCGAGGCCGTCACCGCGGCGCAGCGGGCCAGGTCGTCGGGGTCCTCGTTCCGCACGTCCACGAGGAAAACGTCCTCCTTCAGCAGGCGCTGCTGGACCTCGGGCACGTGGCGCTCGCGGACGGCGCGGGGGCCGGCGCCGCGCTCGATGCCGACCGCAGCCGCCATCCCGACCGCCTGGCCCATTGAGACGCAGGTGCCCATCACGCGGGTGGAGCCGTGCGCGGTGAAGGTGGCGCTGTGGCAGCGGCCGGCCAGGTAGAGGTTCTCCACGTTGCGCGAATACAGGCTGCCAAGCGGGATCGAGTAGACGTCCGGCACGTGCACGAAATCAGCCGGGGGATCGGGCGAGAAGAAGCCCGCCGGGGGGTGACGGTCCATGGGCCATCCGCCGTAGGCGACGCGGTCGCGGAAGCCGGGCGGCTCCTCCAGGTCCTGCTGCCTGAGCACGTGGTCGCCGAGAAAGCGCAGCCCGCTGCGCCGCCCCGGAAGCTGGCCGATCCAGCCCAGCGCGAGCGTCTCCGCCTCCGGGTATTCGCCGGAGTTCTTCACGTAGTCGAAGACGCCGAGCGCGACGGCGAGCAGCTCGCGGCGCAGGGCCGGCCCGGCGTGCGTGGGATGCCGGTCGCCGCCCAGCTCGACCCACCAGTAGCCAGCCATCTCGCCGCTGCGCGGCCGGCGGCCGGGCGGCAGGCCCCCCTCCCTGAAGTCGTGCGCCCAGGAGGGCGGGGCGAACTCGACGGGGCGGCCCACGTCGACAGTCTGGAGGAGGAGCGAGGATCCCATGGCGCACTCGTCGGCCTGCTCGGGCGCGGCGGACTCGCCGTACTCGTGGCGGGCCTCCCGGCCGCGGCGGTGGTCGGCCCCCGCCTCCACGGCCAGGCGGCCGTCGCCGGAGCAGTCGATGAACGTGGTCGCCTCGACCTCGTAGCGGCGCCAGTGGACCGGTTGCTCGACCAGCGCGGCCGCGATCCGCGGCCCGTCCATGCGCGCGCCGACGCAGGTGGCGTTCAGCAGGAGCCGGACGTTCGGCTCGCGGCTCACGAACTCGCCCAGCACCAGGTCCCAGACCGGATACGTGCGGGCGGGGTTGCGCAAGGAGTTCTCCAGGCGCACCTCCTCCAGGATGCCGGTCTCCCGGCAGTAGGGGCGTCGGCCGTGCACGTCGGCCCCCGTGATGTGAACGCGGATCTCGCCCGAGGCGTTGCCGCCCAGCACGGGGCGGTCCTGCACCAGCATCACGCTCGACCCCTGCCGGGCGGCCGTCACCGCAGCGGCCAGGCCCGCCATGCCCCCGCCGACCACGCAGACGTCGCCGCAGAGCTTCTCCGTCAGGACATGTCCCATGGTCACACCGCCTTGCTCGCGCCTGTTGCCGCTCCGTGCTCGGAGAGGGCCGCGCAGGGCTCAACGCCCAGCGCCTTCAAGATGTCCTCCATCAGGCACCACCTGGTCAGGGCCGACTGGAACAGGTTGACGCCGACGAACGCCGTAAACAACAGGAAGTATGGGCTCACGAACCAGCCCAGCGCCAGGCTGGCCAGCACGAACGTGCCGGCGATCAGGCGTATCCATCGCTCCAGGCACATCGCCTCGTCCTCCGTTCGGGCCGCGAGGTCCGCTGCTCATTCTATCCCCTTCGCCGCCGCCCGGCCACCGCGCGGGCAGCGTGGCTGCGGCGGGCATTTGACCGCCGTGGCGCGCGTGCTACCATCGGCCATGTGGGCAAGCTCTTTTCCCCCTGCGCAGGAGGACGGTGGAGCCATGGCACATCTGGACACGAGCGCTCAGACGGCGCGCCGCAGCCCCGAGGAGATGATCGAGCACCTCAGCTCGTTTGAGCTGGAGCTGAAGTTCAGCGCCGGCGTCTGGTTCTTCTGGCCCGGCGGGGGGCGGTTCCACGACGCCTACGTGGAGCAGCCCGGCTCCGACGAGTGGCTCGACCGCGTCTTCGAGATCGCCGAACCGCTCGCCGAGCACGGCCTCTGCGGCCTGGAGGGGCACTACCCGAACGAGGTCAACGAGGAGAACATCGACCGCTACGTCGAGTTCGGCGAGCAGACGGGCATCCGGCTCATCACCATCGTGCCGAACCTGTTCTTCGACAGCCGCTTCGAGTTCGGCGCCCTGAGCAGCCCCATCCCCGCTGTGCGCC
>JASFTE010000745.1:0-3056 GCA_050114035.1 Armatimonadota bacterium
TGTCCGAGCCGCCGGGTCGTCTCCCCCGGTACCTGGCGCTCTTCACCGGCGTCGAGGCCCCGCGGGGGAAGTACGCCGTCCTGGGCAACCACGACTTCATGCAGGGCCGCTCGCGGCCGGCGACCCAGTTCCTGCGTCAGGCCGGGTGGCACGTGCTGCGGAACCAGAGCACCGCGCTGCCGGGAACCAAGGGGCGCGTCCGGATTGCCGGCGTGGATGATCCGTTCAGCGAGCACGAGGACTTGGGCGCCGCGGTCACCGGTGTGCCCGATGACGCCGTGTGCATACTGCTGTCCCACACGCCGGACCTGATCGAGCCGGCGGCGTGCAGGGCGAGGACGACCTCGTGGCCGTTACCATCTCCTGCAGCGCGGCCGACCTCGAGGAGGAGGGGGTTCAACTCGAGCTCTGGTGGGCTGGCGACGACATCAGGCTGTGGGAGGAGTCAAACAAGGTCACACTGGTCGCGCCCCCGCCTGAAATCTGGGAGCTGCCGACGCAGGATCTGCCCCTGACCCTGTATATCGAGGGGTACGACACCAGCACCCAACTGCGCGACGCATACCTGACGCTCACGCTGCTGCACGAGGATGAGGACGTAGCCGAGGACGAGGTTCTCGTCACCGTCGTGGACCTCGGCCTCAAGGAGGTCTCCTTCTCCGGCACGAAGTACCATGAAGTAAGGCTGGACGACAACAGCGGCGACTACAGCGCGCCGCACTGGCAGGACAACTCCTCCCCCCTTGACGGGGACGCGGAGGACACCGGCGACCGCAAGTATCCCGTCTGCTTCACGCGGAACACGAAGATGAAGACGTCGGTCAAGATAATAGCGGCGCCCACCGCCGCACTGGGCGGGGCGGTGAAGATCAGGGGTGACGGGTCGGACGCCGCGGACATCCCGGAGACGGTGGCAACGGTGAATGGCAACGAGGTGACCATAACCGACGTCGAAGCTACCGGCGCCTTCCCCAACGAGGTGAAGAGGTACAACCCATTCTACGTACGCTGGGACATATCCTGCGCCGATGGCGGCGGGTGGACCAACGCGGGCCTAAGCGACAACGAGGGCTTCATCACGCTGGAGGATCCGGCCTGCAGCCCACGCTTCAGGACCGTGCTGCACGTGGCCTGCAAGAACGGCGGCGCAACGGACTACGACACCTGCCTCACCAACACGTGGGCCTGCTTCAGCGGACCGGGGAATGTGCGCGCCTGGGACGAGAGCAGAAAGGACTACGGGCGCTACCTGTACTACTACCACCAGGCCGACGGACACAACAACTACTACACGACGGGGCTTCTGGCGGATGCCGACGGGCAATGCCACGCCTGGGCCCACTTCTTCAAGGAGTGCCTGCGTGCCAACAACGTGCAGAACGTCATGAAGACGCAGGTGGAGCCGTATGGGACGTACGGCGGGTTCGGCGTGAAGAACCTGGGTTACACCGGCATGAGCTACCCTACCGACCCCGACTCCTGGTTCTACGCGGAGAGTGACATCGACACGGGGGTGGCGGGCATCCCAGGCCAGAACATGTCAACCCCACAGGCGAAGCTCTTCGGCGTGCACTACATCGTGCACCGGACAGGCGACGCCACCTATTACGACCCGTCGTATGGGATCACAGCGAGCGGCTACGCCCAATTCACGACAAGCGCCGTAGACGCATGGGAGCGGCACAACGGGGGGCCGTGGCGCGAAGCCTCCAGCCAGCCCTCCGTGGAGGTCACGTTCACCGACCAGAACTGGTAGAGCCACTGGGGGGAGAGCCATGACAGCGGTAAGATGCGCGACCGGCGTTGTCCTGGGAGCCTCACTTCTCGTAGCGGCCGGGCCCCCGGACACCGAGGTGCCGCGTAGGCTCGTGATGCCAATGGAGCTGCAGGCGACACGCAGGAGACCTATTGCCCTCAACCGGGAGCACGTCCTGCTGCGAGCGGGCCCCGGGGGCCAGTCGAGACGCGTGGCTGTCGTCCTCGAGGAGACGGCGTACGAGGGCAAGCTCCTCCAACTCGAGGAGGGCAGAGCGTCGGAGCGGACCATTGCGGCCCTCTGCTACGAGCTCCGCTCAAGCGAGACCGCGGTGCCGTATAGCTGGTGCGTCTGGAGCGTTTCGGCCATGGGGCGGTTTCGGCTTGTCACCAGCGAGGGCCCACGCAGCTACCTTGCGTGGGTGCTGCGCTCAAGTGTCTTCTTCGCCGAAGTGTCGAGCCCGCGCGACCGATGCGTGGCTCTGGCGGACTACTACACCGCCAGGCCGATCCCGGAGCTGGTCCGCGTGCCTGCCCGCGCTCTGGTGCCTCAGGTCCGGGAGTGGGGCGTGAATGCCCTCTACTGCGACATCGTCGTGCGCTCCATTGACAAGGACGACGAGGGGAACTGGGTCGTCAATATCTCCCCGCCGGACTCCGAGGAGGTAATCACCCTCGTGGGCAAGGACGGCGACTGGCGGCGCGAGTAGCGCCCCTCCGCGCGCAGACCAGCGCGGGCCGATGGCTCCCGGGCGAGTGCTGTCGTGTCGCCACCGCGCCATCCCGTCCACGTCCGCAGACCCCCTCCGGGCAATCGGTCCACAGACCGCAACACACGCCTCACGGCGTAGGTCCTAGACCTATGGGAGCATTGCGACCGCAAGCCATTGCGCGAGGCCTCCGGGCTACCGTGGTACACGCTCCCATTCGCCGGTTCTGGCTCGCCTAACACAGGGGGGTGGCGAGGTGAGGCCCAGATGGATGGCTGGTGGCCTGATTCTCGTGGTCACGCTCGGCGCTTGCGCCGCCGCTGCCGCCCAGGAAGCCCAGGTGCCCAGGGAGGTAGTGGTCCCGGTGGAGCTCACGCCCACCACAAGGAAGGGAATCCCGCTCAATCAGCACCACGTTGCTATCCCGGACCCCGAAGGCCGGGCACGCCGACGCGTGCCCGTCGTACTGGAAGTGACCACCTACACGGGGACCGTGTTGCATATCGTAGGGGGCAGAGCGAAGCGGGGGGTGCCCCCGGGGCGGCTCTACGAGTTGCGCTCAACGGAGACGGATGTCCCGTACACCTGGGC
>JASFTE010000746.1:0-3055 GCA_050114035.1 Armatimonadota bacterium
CCGCTCGACGGCTCGACGGCGGTCATCGACTACCGGCGGGCGAGCCTCCGCATACATGGTGATGCAGGTACGAGGATCTGCTACTATCAGAAGTCGCGGCCGTACCCGGCATCGCCGACGGCGTGGACCGAATCGGACTGGACCATTCCGACCGATCCAGGCTACGTGGACGTGCTCCTGGACGCCGGGGAGTACAGCTTCGCGGGATACGTGTACAACGCGTCGCTGCTCCGGTACACGCACGTCACCGCCGGTCTGGTGCAGATCGACCTGGACTGGGGGGATGATACGGACATAACGCTGAAGTCGCTCACCACGTCCTGGGCGCCCGGCAACATCACGGTGCTCGCCGTGCGTGGCGGCGATCCGGGGACAGGGATCGAGACGTGGTGGTACGAGCAGTGGGAGGGCGAGTGGACGTGGTTCTACAAGGACACGGCCGACGAGGAAGGGCTCGTGGCATGGGAAGAGTGCTTCTGGGATGAGGACAACGGGTGCGGCTGCTGGGCGCGCTTCAAGGGGGAGCCCATATTCCCCATCATCGCCGTGTCCCAGCGGGTGCTCCTGACCAATCCCTCCGCGGAGCCGAACGCCGTGTGCGCGGTCTTCAACGGGCACCCGGGGGACAGCGGTTACTGGAACCTGCCGGCGCCCGAGGCGAGCGCGTACATCCGAGCCAAGCCTGGTCAGAGCCTGGCCCCGATGTATGATCACGTCGGGCTTGTGAAGGAGTACGGGAGCGGCAAGGCAGTGAGCGAGACTCCGCTGCCGCGGTGGGAGATGGGGCAGCGCTGGCCGTGGTGGGATGAACCGGACCACGTCATCACCTGGCAGCTCATGGCGGACGACCACACGGTGCTCGCAGAATTCGAGGTCGAAGCGACGCAGCACTTCGTCGTCGCCGGCCAGGTGCTGCGGGACCTTGTCGGCGCGCGTATCAAGGGGGGCGCGATCGCCTGGAGCAATGCCGAGACGACCTGGGAGAGCTTGCCGGAGCCCAAACGGCTCGGAGCGGAGTTCGGCGAGGCACCGCCCGCCGGGCTGCGAGCGATGGCCATTCCACAGAGCACGGCTCCAGAGCATGCGGCATGGACCTATCCGGGGCCCGTGGGACTGGCCTGTGCGTATTGCGGAGCGCCGGCCTTTCGCGATCCGGCCGACGCGGCGTATCGCGGTTGCTGCTCGAACTGCCTGCAGTACGAGGTGTTGACCCGAGCCGACGGGTACTTCGAGACTGGGCCACTGCCGGCCACGACGCAGGCACAGGCTGGAGAGGTGAGCTCCTTCGAGCTTCACCTACAGCACTTCCTGTCTGACCAACTGGCGGCGCAGTACTGCAGGCGTCGGGCGCACTACCGGCCCGAATGCTACTGGGAGGACAACGCGCACGCGGAGACGCGGCCCGAGATCCAGCCGCTGACGGAGCGCTGGTGGGCGCACCACGTGCAGCTCGGGCGATGGGACCGAGTCACGGGGTTCACCGACCTGCAGAGCATGAGCGGGCAGGCGGCGAGCGAAGGCCCCGAGGGCCGCGAGATCGGTCCGGCGCAGCCGAAGATGGAGGTGCTGGAGAGCTTCACCGCGGCGCAGGAGCTGCGGGTGACCGCGCTTCGTACGGACGGCAGCGAGATGTGCTTCTACGGGACCGTGCTGCCCTTCCCGGTGCACCAGGAAGGCGACATTGTCAGATTCAGCGACGTCCTGCCGGATACGACGTGGGACGAGAGCGCCCGACGGCCGCTGGCCAGCATCTACACGGGCGACGGCGAGGCGTGGCCCCACGAGAGCGGGGACGTCGTTGACGACGTCACGGCCGTGCACGCGCGTGGGCCGGACGGCGAGTGGCACGAGACGGCATCGTGGCTGGCCGGTGGACGCGTCCGGGTCGTGAACGACAACCCCAGCTATCGCTGGCACGAGGTGCATACCCGCGCGAGGGCGTGGACCCTGTATCTCACGCACACGCTCTTCGCCCGGTTCGGGCGGCCGCACATCTTCCACGATCAGTTCATGCGCAAGTTCCTCTTCTGCGTGAGCGGAGGCGACGTTCACTTCCGCTACGGATGGCGCTGGGAGGATCTGCGCGGTGACGCGACGTCCGCGGCCCACGGCCGGGTGACGGCAGACGGCCAGAGCGACTGGCCCTGGGCGGACAAGAGCGAGGACGGACGGATTGTGCTTGTGCGCGAGCGCGGCGGCGATGCGATCTGCCTGCGCACGAGCACGGACAACTGCCAGAGCTGGAGCGACGACGTGAGCATAGCGACCGGTGAGAAGCCCCGCGGCTGTCTGTTCAGCGGGCGGCTGTATCTGACGCGCATCGCGGGCGGGGTCGGCCAGATAGCCCGGACGCCAGTGGGCGACTACGCGCAGCTCGACACCTGGCCCGACGGAAGTGTGTGGCAGGACATCGGGCCGGCGACGGATCCGGTGCCGGTGGACAAGGACGTCGGCAGCCGGGCCGTGGTCTTTGCGCTCTCGGACGGCGAGGCGATCGACATCTATGTGAGCACGGCGGACGGTGAGGGGGCGGAGGCAGTCGCGTAGGACGATGTGTCTGGGATGCATTGACCGTTCGCGTCGGTGCAGGACGCTGGCAAGCCGCCTTCGGGCGGCCCTTCTCTTGAGCGATGGCAACGAAGAGGCTGTATCCATACACGGACGTAGAGCTCAAGGAGCCCGGGGCGCGGTATGCCTACGAGCGCCTCGAGGAGGACCGCCCGGGCGGGAAGCTGCACAGCTACTGTGATGGGTTCGGCAAGAGCCAGTTCGTGGACGAGCTGCTCGACAGCGGCGAGTGGACCAAGCAGCGCTGGCTGCGGGTGAAGAGCGGCACGCGGCGGTTCGTCTCCACCGGGCTGAGCGTGAAGGACGCCGACGGCGCGTTCCTCTGCCGGCCCTTGCTGGACGTGTGGCAGACGGTGCGGTGGACCGACTTCGATCTCTCGCCCTGGACGATTGACGACCAGGTCGCCTGGGAGGAAGCGGAGGCGCCCATCGGCAGGGATGTGCTCCACACCGGCCAGCCGGTGACCAAGTACGCCGTCTGCATGCG
>JASFTE010000747.1:0-3051 GCA_050114035.1 Armatimonadota bacterium
GTGAGCTGCGCCTGGGCCTCCTTCACCGCCGCCTGAGCCGCGCGCACATCCTGCAGCCGTGCGGCGTCCTGATCGCGACTGGCCTCGGAGGCCGCCAGGGCCGCCTCCGCCTCCCGAACCGCCGCCTGGGCGGCCTTCAGGTCCTGCTCGGTTATGCCGACCTGCACCCTGTTCGCCTGAGCCGAGTTCAGCGCCGCCCGCGCCTGGCGCACCCGGGCGTCCGCCTCCTGCACCTCCGTGGCCTGCTTCTGGTCGAGGGACTCATAGGATGCCTTGGCGCTTTCGTGTCGGTCGCGAGCGTCCGCGAGGGAGCTCTCGGCCGTTTCGACCTCCTGCTGGGCCACGAAGCCGTCGCTGTACAGCCCCTGCAGCCGCTTCAGCGCCTTTTCGGCATTGCCTACGTTCACCTTGGCCGAGTCCATCGCCGCCTTGGCGGCCGTGCGCTCCTGTGGGTGCGTCGCCTCCTTGAGGCGCTTCAGCGACTGCTGGGACGCACGGAGCTCCGCCTGCGCTTGCTCAACAGACGCGTCGGTCAGCGCGGGCTGGGCCTCGGCGCGGGCCTCTGCCTGCTGGAGGCGCGCCTCAGCAGTCGCCACCGCCTGCTCGCTTCTGCGTATGTCCGCCTCGGTCTGCTTCTTCTGGAACTCGAGCGTCTTCGCCGCCTGCTCGGCGCGCGCCGATGCCGCCTCGAGCGAGTCCCGGGCGCCCTGCACCTGCGCCGGGACGAGACGTTGCTGCCGCTCCAGGGCCGACGTGGCCTCCTCGATGCGCGCCCGAGCGGCCGTCACATCGGCCTGCGCCTGATCGTAGGCCGTGCGGGTCTCCGTCGGATCGATGCTGGCGATGAGGTCGCCATGCTTCACCCAGTCGCCGCGATCCACCGCCAGCTCCACTATCTCGCCGGCGACGTTCGCCTTCACGTCCACGGTGGTGAGGGGCTCCAGCACGCCCACTGCCGACACGGCCACGACGATGTCCTGCCGCTCCACGAACCCCGTCCGGTACATCGGCGCTTCGCCGGCGGCCTTGCGCCGCTTCACGAATATGGTGATGCCTCCGAACACCACGGCGACAAGCAGCACCCACAGCAATGGCTTCAGCCGTCTCATGTCAGTCTCCCTCTACTTGCACTGCATCGTATGCGGCACAGGCCTTCGTCTCGGCTAGTCCGTCTCGCCGCCCGGCTCGAGCTCGGCTAGCGGCACCCCGATGGCCCGCTCCAGAGCGTACCGCGCGGACGCGTGATCGAATCGGGCCCGTGCCCGGTCGGCCCGAGCCAGCGTGAGGGCGGCCTGGGCGTCCAGGACCTCAAGGAGTATGCCCACCTCGGCCCGGTAGCGGCCATCGGCCAATCGCAGGGCCTCGTCCGCGCTGGCCACGGCGGCCTCCGCGCTCACGATCTGCTGCTCGGCCGTGCGCAGGTCCAGGAAGCTCTGGGCGGTCTCCGTGGCCACCAGCTCCATCGTGTCGTACACCGCGTCCCGGGCCGCGCCTCGGTCGGCCACGGCTACCTGCTCCCGGCCCTCCGTGAACCAGCCGTCGAAGACGTTCAGGTTCATCCCGACGCTGACGCCCCAGAACTTCAGCGAAGGGTGGAACTCCGGCTCACGCCAACCGAGGGATGCCCCGCCCGTGATGCTCGGCATGTGCCCTTTGCGGGCGGCCCGCAGGCCCGCCTCGGATGCGCGCAGCTGCTTCTGCGCCGCCAGGACCTCCGGCCGCCGCTCCATGGCCACGGCGATGAGCTCGTCGAGCGTCAGGGCCGTGGGCTCCGCCTCCGGCAGCGGCGCCACATCGTACTGCGTACGCACGTCGATGCCCATGGTGTCGTTGAGTGCCACGCGGCTCAGCGCCACGGCGTTTCCCGACGCCGTCACGTCCAACTGCGCCGAGGCCTGAGCGCTCGCCGCCCTCGCTACGTCGGCACGGGGCAGTCGGCCCGCGTCGAAGTGCGCCTGCGTCCACTCCACCGTTCCCTGCTGGAAACGCAGTTGATCCTGCGCAACTTCCAGCAGCTCCTGGTTGGTGAGCAGCACGAGATAGCCCTGCTGGACGGCGTTGATCACGTCGTCCTCCGTCTGGTCGCGCTGGTGCTGCGTCGCCTGCTCCTGCAGCCGGCTCCGCCGGTACTCGTCCGCGGTCCGGCCGAAGTCGTAGATCAACTGGTTGAGCCCGAAGCTCGTCCTGTACTGCGTGGAGAACCGGCGGGTGGACTCGCCGATGGGCACTCCATCAACCACTGTCTGCCCCTCGCTCATGGACCGCGAGAAGTCCGAGCGGAGGCTCACGGACGGGAGGAAGTCGCTGCGCGTCTGCCGGGTGGCCCCGGCCGCGGCCGTCACGTTGCGCCTGGCGATGGAGAGAACCGGCTGGTGGGTCAGCGCGAGCTCCAGCGCCTGATCGAGCGTCAGCGGACCCGCAATGGTGACCTCCGGCGGCGTGGGCAGTCGCCCGCGTGCCTGCGCGAGGGTCGGAGCACGCCCCAGCGCCAGGAGGGCGACCGCGGTGGCGACGATTGCCGCCCGGTGGCAGCGCGGCTGGTAGGCGAAGCTCATTCTCTTTCCCCCTGCGGCCTCTTGGCCGCCCTGCGAGTCGCGTCGTGCAGCATCTCCAAGACATCGAGAACGCGTTCGAGCTGGTCGTCATTCAGATCCGTCAGCGCCGCCATGAGTCGCTCCCGGCGGGCCTTGCGCTTCTGCCGCCGCAGGCGTCTGCCCTTTGCCGTCAGGGCCACGCGGACCATGCGGCGGTCCTCCTCGTCCACCTGGCGCTCGGCGAATCCGTGCTGTACGAGATCGTCCACGAAGGCCGTCACGGTGCTGGGCTTCAGGTGCAGCCGCTCGGACAGATCCGTCATGGATGGGGCGCCGAGCCGGCCCACGGCCATCATGCATCGCAGCTCACCCAGCGTGATGTCCGTCGGAAAGGAGTGCGTGCGCCAGGAGAACACGCCCCGCATGACGTCGCTGAACAGATCGGCTATGCGCTCGATGGCGGCTTCTCTGGATGCGCCCATGGCGTCCCACCCGCTATTACGGAAGCCGAATATTT
>JASFTE010000748.1:0-3050 GCA_050114035.1 Armatimonadota bacterium
GCTCGCACTGGCTGCCGAAGACGTAGACATCGCCGACGCGCCAGGCGCCCATGTAGATCTGGTGTGACTTGTGCTCCGGGTCGGTCTTGTCGGGGACGTTCACCTTCTCGACGATGCCGCCGAGGCGGACCGGTGCAGCGGTCGCGGCCTCGGGCTCCCCAGAGCGACCGGCGGGCACGGGCTCCGGCGGGACGACGAGGGCGGAGACGACCGCGCGGCCCAGCTCGTGGCCGAGCTCGGCGGTGGTGGCCACCGGGTCGAGCAGCACGAAGCCGAAGCGGCCGTCCGGCCGGGTGTAGCGGGGCTTGATGTCCCCGCCGCAGCCCTGCAGGAAGACCGGCACGGAGTCCGGGTAGGCGGCGGCGATCCAGTCGCGAGCGTATCCGACATAGTCCGGGCCGAGCTCGTAGGTGTTCATGGTCGAGGGATGACAGGCGTAGCCGAAGAGCACGGCCCGCACGTCGCCCTCGGGCGAGAGCACGCGGAGGATCGGCACGTCCGGGTCGATCTGCTTGCGCGGCTCGGGGCGCATGGACGTGACCTTGCCCTCAGCGTCGAACTGCCGCCGGTTGATGGCCATGGTGCAGGAGCCCACCGTGTAGTCGAGGACGGCCGGCTGGAGGTCGGCACGGGCCGCCGCGAAGAGCGGATCCGTGCGGGCCTTGAAGAGGGCGACGTAGTCGGCGTTCCTGGTCTGGCTGAGCGTCGGCCCGGAGTGCGTGTGGGAGGCGTTGATCATGACGTGCTGCGGCGGGATGCCGGCCTTTCGTGCCGCGGCGCGGAGGTCGGCGAGCTGCGGCTCGAGTATCTTGCACAGGTCCAGCGCCACGAACGCGACCCGCGTGACGCCATTGTCAAACACCACGCACTGCGCCCCCAGCTCCTTCCACACCCCCTCCGACGGCTTCTTCCGCGCGCTGAACCCGGCCATCCAGACCGAACCTTCGGGTGTGATGTCGGCTGTGGCGATGCCGACTTTCAGCGGCCCGGCCTCGATGGCCTCGAGCTGGGCATAACACGTCGGCATGGCCGCTGGCGTCAGGCACACGGCCAGCAATGCAAGAGCTGCAATGGATGGGCCTCTCACGTCTGACACCTCTCACGTTGGACGCGGATGACTGACATGTGCGATTCGGCTCCGCGTCAGAAGTAGATCAGCGGATCGGCGAGCTTCTTCCACTGGTCGGGCGTGAAGCGGGCGAAGACTTGCCACACGACGCTCACGGCGAAGATCTGCCCCAGAACGAGGCCGACGAAGACCGGCGCCAGGCGGTGGTAGAGGCGGACGCCGCCGAGGCGGAGGATGATGGCCTTCAGGACCCAGATGGTGAGGAACGACCCCCAGTACGCATACCCGTAGGACGTGGTCATGACGAAGCCGAGGGGATGAAAGGGCAGGCGCGGGAAGCGCGTGTGGACCCCGACCAGGAGCAGCGTGAACGCGAAGGCGCCAATTGTGAACCCGTTGCGGTTCCAATCCGGCGCCAGGACGTGCCCGTCCGCGATCTGGCTCACCTCGGCGTACTCGCGCCGCGCGATCCGCACATGGTAGCCGCCCTCGGTTATGCCTCCCTGCAGCGTGTTGGCTCCCCACTCGTAGCACGTGGACAGGAACGTGTGGAAGTTGACCAGCAGCCCCACGAGCATCGCGGCGAAGACGATGCCGGTGATGTGGCGCGTCTTCACACGGACTTGCTCGCCGAGCCGCAGGCTCTCCATCTGGAAGGTCATGCCCTCGGGGAAGCTGCCGAAGTGGAGGAAGATAAGGCTGCCGAGGAGGGTGAGGTTGCCATAGCTGCCCCGGGGCATCAGGCGGCCGGAGCCGAGGAATGACTTGATCTGCCGGCTGGCCTGCCAGAAGGGGAATGAGGCGGTGTAGGCGACGCCGCTCTCGGCGCGGCCGCGGGTGAATATGGCGGCGAACAGAATGATGAGGCCAAAGAAGATCGCCGCCACCCACCAGCTCATGCCGGCGAGGCAGTACCAGAGACAGACCGCGACGAAGCCGCAGACGGCGCCGCCGAGGGCGAGGCGCGGTGACATGGGATCGGCCCAGCGGCGCTCCGTCTCCCCTCTGGCGGCCGGGGCCCCGGCGGCGGCCGCCTGCCACGTGCGCTTGAGATAGTCGCGCGCGGCCCAGGCGTAGAAGAGGGAAATGGCCACGAAGGCGCCGGCGCTCTGCTCCCAGTAGAAGGGGAAGCCCGAGGGCGTGCGCAGTCCGCCGACGCGCCAGGCGAGGCGTATCGGCTTGAAGTAGAAGAGGAAGAAGAACCACATGGAGAAGCACAGGTCCTGGGGCGCGAAGTAGGCGAGGCCCGCGAGGAGCGGATTGTAGATGAAGCGGAAGAGCGGGCGGAACGCGTCCAGTGGTTTCTCCGTGAAGAACTGGCCGACATTCAGGTTGGTGCCGAGGGTGGGGACGCGCGGGTCGAGGGCGTGCAGCATGATGCTGAGGAAGTGCAGGCAGGCGATAGCGAAGCCCACCCACATGAGCGGCTCGGCCCACACGGAGGTCCTGGGACGCAGGCGACCGGCGCCGGCGCCGGCGATGTACAGGGGCACCATGACCATGGGGAAGGCGAGGCGCTCGTGCTCGACCCAGTGCCTGCGGAGCAGGGCGACGATGCAGTAGAGCGTGCCCCAGAGGGTCATGAAGAAGACGACCCACAGGCCGACGGGAACAGCCCACGCGCGCATGTCGGTGGGCTGGGCCCCGGCGCCCTCGTAGTACATCCGTATGAGCTCCGCGTTCTTGGGGACGAACCAGTGGGGGATGTGCTCATCGGCGAGCATCTGATAGTTGTTCTCGGGCGCGGCGAAGTACTGGGGCACCGTGTAGCTGGGCATGAAGCGGCTGACGCCATCGTACGCGCCAGTGGCAACGAGGATGACGCAGTAGATCACGATGACGTCGGCCCGCCGCAGCTTCAGCAGCCTGGTGAGGAGCGGATGAAGGGCCACCAGGGCGAAGAGAGTCGCGAGGGGAAGCTGCGGCGAGGCGCCGAGGCCGTGCAGGATGCTGGACGTGTGGAAGCGCACGCCAACGACGG
>JASFTE010000749.1:0-3046 GCA_050114035.1 Armatimonadota bacterium
CGCCGCGAATGGCCGCTTTCTCGTCGTCAGTCAGCACGTCATGCAGGTAGTCATAGGTGAACGCCAGGTTCAGGACGATGGAGGAGTTGGCGAAGTCGGAGACGGAGTGCGATGTGTCGCCCTCCGGGTCAAGCTCGGCGGCGCGCAGCGCCCGCTCCCGCGCCGCCTCGGCGAAGTCGTCTCTCTCCGTGAGCAGATAGGCGAAGGTGAGGTTGCCCAGGGCGCTCACGAGGGCGCGGGAGTAGTCAATGGACGCCCAGCGCTTGAGCTTCCGCTGGCGCTGCGGGTCGGGGCTCTCGCCCATGACGAGCCCGTCGGGCAACTCTCTGCCGACGGCGCTCTCGGCGGCCCGGACCCAGCTCCCGAGGGAGCTCTTCATGGGCCCGTTGGCGATCTCGCGCAGCCGGGGCACATCCTCGGGCCGCAGCCAGAGACGCGGGTGCTGCTTTGGTATGCGCGCCAACGAGGTCTCCCATGCCGGGATCGGCCAGCGCGGCGCGTCCGGCGGGAGCTCGAAGGACATGCCCTCGATGCGTACGGTGGGCTTCGCGCCCCGCAGGCGCCAGTACCACCGTCCGGGCTTCAGCGGCTCCAGCGGCCGGTAGAAGGTCTCCTGAATGCCCTCGAAGCGGACCAGATCCGACATATCGGCCGATCGGCTGAGCTCGATGGTGTAGGGAGCGACGCCGAGATCCGGCCAGCGGAACGTGGGGGGATTGATGAATACGGGCCGTCGTGAGGATTCGGGACGAATCCCCTCGTCGGGCTCCGGGTCGAGCAACCGCACCTGGTGCAGCGTGGGCCGCGGAGTGGCTCTGAGCAACTCGATCCGATCCAGCCGCGTCGGCTCGCGGGCGCCGATGAGGATCGTGTGCTCGCCGTCGAAGGTGAACCGCAGCGGCGTCTCCCGCCACGTCCACTCGCTGGTCGCCGGCGGACTCGCCTGGTGTCGGGCGCCGTCGTCCACGACCACCCAGTAGCTGTCGGTGCCGCTGCTGTACGCCAAGGCCCGCACGCGGAGCAGATAGTGGCCGCGCTCTCCGTGGACGGTCAGAGACACGCTCGCGGTGATGGGATCCTCCGGCGTCTTGGCGCTCCCCTGGAGCAGAACGTACTTGCCCTCCGAGGCGCCATCAGCGAACCGCGTCTCGGCCGCAGCGCCCACGACCGTCTCGATGTCCTCCGCCTCCCACGCGCCGGCCAGTTCCGTCTGGGCCCAACTGCCGTCGGACGTGCCGGCGACGAACAGCAACGCCGCGAGCAACCCCACACAGATGAGCTGCATTGTGAAGGGAGCCTCCTTCTGTGTTGTACGCGATTCGGCCATCACTCCAGCGCTTCGATGGACACATCGTCCACCCATATGCTCCCCAGCCGCATGCCCTCGTCCTCGTAGCCGATGAGTGCGAACTTCAGGGCGAACTTCTTCGTGGCATAGTCCGTGTCGAACGTGCTCGTGTAGCGCTGCCACTCGCCGGTCGGACGGATCTCCTCGAGGTCGCCGCGCAGCGATTCGCGCGCATTCGAGTCCATCATGAACGACCATCCCTGGTACTGCAGGTGCACGGTGGGCACGTCGCCCTTCAGGTAGAAGCTGCAGCGGTACGATGTGGAGGGCTCGACATCGTAGGCATCCCGGCCCTCCTTGCCGCCCAGCTCGCTCCCGTGCACCAGAGCCACGTTGATCCACTTGCGGTCCCCGTGCGTGGGATGGGTCGGGTCCTGGTACCAGCGCGTCGCCTCGATGCAGAGGCTGCGCTCGCCGGAGTTCGCATCGGGCGACAAGCTCATCCTCGCCACCCCGGCGCCGTGGTACAGCGACCAGCCGACCGGCTTGCCGTCCACGACCTCCTCCACCGAGGGGTTGACGGCCCCCGCCGACAGTGGTCGCGCAATGGGCTCGGGCCGCGGCGCCAGCTTCTCCGGGGGCTTGAACTGCTCCACGGCAGCCCGAGCCGCACTCACGAAGCGCTCGTCCATGTCGGCGGCGAGCGCCGGATCGCCGGCAATGTCCGCGAGTCGGGTCACGGCTTCTTGCAGCTCGGACAGCATCGCGTCGGCGTGCGCCCGGTCGTACGGCTCCCAGCCCTTGCCGCACTCGTAGAGCATCCGGTACAGGCCGACCAGCCGCTCCTGCACCTCCTGTGCCGCATCGGGGGCCTCCTCCCCCCAGCACAGCCGCAGCGCCGTCCGGATGGAGCGCCCCGGGTCATAGCCCTCCGGGTTCCAGAGGTAGTCGGCATACGTCATGATCCCCGGCACGTAGTGTGGCGCGGCGGTGGCATTGAGGTGCATGCCCGGGCCGGCGAGCAACTCGGGGAGATTGGGCGGGAAGGTGTTGAAGAACGGGTTGAACGCGTAGCCCACCCAGTACGGCTGGAAATGGGCGTAGATGGTGTTGTCCCACAGCAGCGGCTTGCGCCCGGTCGCCCGCGTCCAGTCCTCCACCTGACCCGCGCTGATGCGCCGCGACCGCGTGACGGGGCCGGTCCAGTACGTGAGAACGTCCTCGGGGATCGCCCTGCAGAGGGTGACGAGCTCCGGCCGCGCCTGCCCGCGGTACCACGGGCTCGTCGCGCACACGATGATCCCGACGTCGGGGAACTCGGGGCGGATGGCCTCGTAGACGGAATTCGTCAGGTGGGCCCAATACTGCCCGATGTCCGCGAAGCGGGCCTTCTCCGCCGCCGTGACGTGCTGCCACTGGGCCCAGTCGTTGAAGTCCACCTCGATCCACTGATAGCCCTGGCGGACCCCCCACCGCAGCCGGTCGGTATAGAGCTCGACGTCGGCCTGCTTCGTCAGATCGATCCGCGGGCGGAAGAAGGGGCACACGAAGAGGGCCGGCTCCAGCACGCCGTCGCGCCCGGCCAGCGCGCCGACCGTCTCGATCACCTGCTGATATCGCTCCGACGGCTCGCGCCACGTCCCGTTCTGCTCGGCGTGGTACTGGAGGGCGTACACGTTGAGCTTGTATCGCGGCAGGAGCCCGGCGAAGCGCTCGATGGTCGCCGGATCGTCTTTGGTGGCACTGTTCTTCACGAGC
>JASFTE010000750.1:0-3043 GCA_050114035.1 Armatimonadota bacterium
GCAGGTACTCGATCGTTCCGCCATGCCGACCGGCCAGAAATGCGGGCGCATCGCCCATGGGGCCGGGCCGGTTGATCGCCATGAGCGGAATCATATCCCCGTAGGAGCGCGGCTGGAGCTCCCGGACAAAGTTGCGCACCCAGTCGGCCTCGAGCTGGAACACGGCGGCCGTGCGCCCCTGGCTCAGCAGCTCGAACGTGGCCGCGTCGTCCAGCGGGATGTCGTCCACCGACAGCTCCATGCCCCGGGTCTCGCGGACCGCCTCCAGCGTGCGCTCGATGACCGTGAGGGTCTTGAGGCCGAGGAAGTCCATCTTCACCAGCCCCACGGCCTTGAGCTGGTCCATGGCGAACTGCGTCATGGCGCCGCCGTCTTCGCCGCTCGTGGCCCCCTGCAGTGGGACGTAGTCCGTGAGCGGGCCCGGGGAGATCACGACGCCGGCGGCGTGGGTGGACGCATGCCGGGCAAGCCCCTCGATGCTCATCGCCACGTCGAGCAGGCGCTTTGCGTCGGGCGAGACGTCGTACTCGTGCCGCAGCGGCGGCGTGGAGTCGAGCGCCTCGCGGATGCTCTGCCCGAAGGGCACTTGCTTCGCGATGCGGTCCACCATGTCGCCAGGCATGTTCAGCGCCCGGCCCGCGTCCCGAATTGCCGCCCGGGCCCCCATAGTGCCGAAGGTGATGATCTGGGCAACGCGATCCCGGCCGTACTTGCGCCGCACATAGTCGATCATCTCGTCGCGTCGGTGGTCGGGGAAGTCCAGGTCGATGTCCGGCGGGCTCTTGCGCTCGGGATTCAGTAGCCGCTCGAAGGGGAGCTCGAGCGCCAGTGGATCGAGCTCCGTGATGCCGAGCAGGTACGATACCAGGCTGCCGACGGCAGAGCCGCGTCCCGGGCCGACGAGAACGCCGCGCCGCTTCGCCTCCCGGATGAAGTCCCCGACGATGAGGAAGTATCCCGCATAGTTCGTCTGGCTGATGATATCCAGCTCATAGTCGAGCCGCTGCCTGACCTCCGGGGTTACCTCGCCCATGCGCCGTGGGAGCTCCTGCTCGCACAGCTCGCGCAGGTAGCTGTCCAGGGAGTGGCCCTCCGGCACGTCGAAGTGCGGGAGCATCAGGTCGCCGAGGCGCAGCTCCGCATTGCACATCTCGGCCACCGCGCTGGTGTTCGTGAGCGCGTCGGGCACCCCGGCAAATAGCGCCCCCATCTGCTCGGGCGACTTCAGGTAGAACTGCTCGCTGCCGAACCGCATCCGATCCGGGTCATCGATGGTCTTGTTGGTCTGAATGCACAGCAGTACGTCGTGCCCCCGGGCGTGCTCCTGCGTGAGGTAGTGGATATCGTTGGTCACCACGAGCGGGAGGTCCAGGTCGCGGGCCAGTCGGATGAGCTCCGGGTTGACGGTGCGCTGATCGGCCAGGCCGTGATCCATGAGCTCGACGTAGAAGTTGCCGCTGCCGAGGATCTCCGCGAGGCGGCCCGCGGACTGCTTCGCCCCAGCGCGATCGCCCGCCAGGATCTTGGCCGGGATCTCTCCCTTGAGACAGGCGCTCAGGCCGACAAGGCCCTCGGAGTGTTCCGCGAGGGCCTCCATGTCAATGCGGGGTTTGTAGTAGAAGCCGTCCAGGTGGGCGAGACTCACCAGCTTGGTGAGGTTGCGATACCCCTCGTCGTCGCGCGCCAGCAGGACCAGATGGTAGTTGCTCTGCGCTCCCCGTCCGGCGCGCCTCTCATGTCGGCCCCCCGGCGCCACGTACACCTCGCAGCCGATGATGGGCTTGACGCCAGTCTCGCGACAGGCCTCAAAGAAGTCCACCACGCCGTACATGGCGCCGTGATCGGTGATGGCGAGAGCTGACATCCCCATCTGCGCGGCGGCGCCTACGGCCTCGTCAATGCGGCACGCGCCGTCAAGGAGACTGTACTCGGTGTGTGTGTGGAGGTGAACGAATGAGGCGGGCATGCTCGTGTGTCTTCGCCCTCCCAATGAACACGGCGTCCGGTCAGTGTGGTCAGTTGGATGCCTTGTCGGTCTCGCCTTCGGCGTTCTCTGATGCGGTCGGTGCTTCTGTTTCGCCAGTCTGGGCCCCGGCGTCGGCCTCCTCCTTGCCCTCTGGGGCAGGTTCTGCCGGCGCTTTGCTCGACGGCGCTGGCTTCTCGGGAGCCGGCGCCGGTGGAGGCCGGGTCGGCGACTGCTGAGCGGGCACCGGGCCCGCGACAGCTTCTTCCAGCCACGCCGGCGGGGTCCCTCCGAGGCCCGTCACGATCTTGCCGATGTCCCGCTGGGCGTCCGCGATCCAGCCGGCGGCGGCCGAAAGTCCGTTGCGCCCGAGGGCCTCGAGGCCGGCGCCGATGCACCAGTCGGTACGCTCGAGCAGAATCTCGCCCTCCGTCGGCGCCAGCTTCGTGCGCAGCAGCTCGGCGATGTTGGCCTGCGCCTGGCGCGCGTCGCCCTTGTCGATGACGTCCAGGAGAGTCTGCAGCTCCGCGTCCACCTCCACGTGCATGGGTCGCGATCGTGCACCGGCCGAGAGAATCCGGGCTTCCTCAACGTGGAGTCGTGCCGTCTCCCACCCGCGGTCCAGGCCGCCGGTGGCCCCCCCCTGCCTGACGGGCAGCATGGATGCCGCCCGGGCGAGACGAACTGCCACCTGCGCCCGGGGCAGACGAGCAGACGCGAACGACAGAACGTCTCGGGCCCTTCCGAGTAGATCGGCTGCCGGCTCCGCCTCGCCCGCCTCGATCCTGGCGCGCGCCTGAGCCAGCAGCAGCGACGCGGCGCCAAGATCCGTCAGGAGCTCTCGCCCGGTGGGCACCCCGAGCTCCGCGGCGCGCCGTTCCGCCTCGGCGGCTCTCAACTCGGTCAGCTCGGTCTTGGCCTCGTCGAGGTTGCCCTTCAAGGCCTCGATCTGGTCGCGCTCCTGCTGCTGGCGCTGCAGGGCCGGCAGTTCGCCGGAGTGTTTGCATCCATGGGCGAGAAGCGCCCACAGGACAACTGACGCCACTACCGGGAGTCGTCTCATGGCGAGAGCACCTCCCC
>JASFTE010000751.1:0-3034 GCA_050114035.1 Armatimonadota bacterium
GCGTAACCGACTCCGCCCGGCGCAGGGAGCCTGCCAACGCAGGGCGAAGTCTGGGACAGGCGTGCTCGTGCGGGCAACGCATCTGGGAGGCTGGACGTGGCCGCGACGCCATGTCTGCTCGTCTTCGACATCGGCACGACGGGGGCCAAGGCGGCTCTGCTCCGCGCTGACGGAGAGCTGCTGCAGAGCGTCACCCGCCCGTACACCACCCACTATCCGCACACCGGCTGGGCGGAGCAGCGGGCGGAGGACTGGTGGCGCGCCGTGGCTGAGGCGTCACAAATGCTCCTGGGCAGGCACCCGGTGTGGCGGCGACGCATCGCGGCCGTCGGCCTGAGCGGGCAGATGATGGGCTGCCTGCCGGTGAGCGGCGACGGCACGCCGCTGCGCCCGTCGCTGATACACTCGGACCTGCGCTCCGAGCGAGAGTGCCGACGGATCGGGAGAGGAGTCAAGGCCGCCAACGCCTACCGGATCACGGGGAACCGTCTCGACCCGCGCTACACACTCGGCAAGATGGCCTGGGTGCGGCGGGCCGAGCCGGCGGTGTACCGGAGGGCGGCCCTGTTCCTGCAGGCCAAGGACTTCGTCGGCTTCCGGCTCACGGGGGAGATGGGCGTCACGGACCACTCCGACGCCTCCCTCACGGGCGCCTTCGACCTGGGAGCGCGGCGGTGGTCCGACGAGCTGATCGAAGCGGCCGGCGTCTCCCGAGCGAAGCTGCCCGATGTCCAGGCCTCGGCCGGCGTCCGGGGCGCGGTCACGCGGGAGGCTGCCGAGCAGACCGGCCTGCCCCGGGGGCTGCCCGTCATCGTGGGCGGCGGCGACGGCGCGTGCGCGACGCTTGGCGCCGGGGTGGTACGGCGCGGCCAGGCGTACAACTACCTGGGCGGCACATCGTGGATCTCGGCCGTCTCGCGGGAGCCGATCATCGACCCGCGGATGCGGCTCTTCAACCTCTGCGACCTGGCCCCCGGCAAGTACAACGTGCTCGGCACCGTACAGTGCGCCGGCAGCTCGTACGAGTGGTTCGCCGA
Organism: Armatimonadota bacterium; assembly: GCA_050114035.1. Taxonomy (GTDB): domain Bacteria; phylum Armatimonadota; class Zipacnadia; order JAUWAU01; family JAUWAU01; genus JAUWAU01. The sequence goes on from JASFTE010000751.1 coordinate 1,038, forward strand.
TCAGATCGGGCAATCAGAGACGCGGCAGGCTGCCAGGACCGGCGGCGACCGCTTCGAGCTGCTCAACGCGCTCGCGGCCGAGGCCCCGCCGGGCTGCAAGGGCCTGGTGTTCCTGCCGTACCTCATGGGTGAGCGGGCGACGATCTGGGATGCCAATGCCCGGGGCGTGTACCTCGGCCTCACGCTCCGCCACACGCGGGCCGACCTCGCCCGGGCGGTGCTCGAGGGAGTCGCCTGCGCCCTCAGCAGCATCATGGAGGCCATCGAGGAGTGCGGCGTCCCGGTTCGCACCGTCCGGCTCATCGGCGGCGGCGCCGAGGGCGACCTGTGGCCGGGAATACTGGCACACACCTACGGCAAACGCGTCGCCGTGGTGCGCCATCCGGAGGAGGCCACGTGCATCGGCGCCGGGCTGGCCGCCGGGCTGGGCGTGGGGCTGTACGAGAACTGGGCCGCGGCCGCCAGAGCCGTGCGCGTGCAGCGCGAGCTGCGCCCCCACCCCGGCCTGCACGCTCAGTACCGCAAGCTCCACGCGTTCCACCGCTCGCTGTATCCTCGGCTCAAGCGCTCGTTCGCCGACCTGGCGAGGCTGACGGGCAGTCCCCCTCCCCCTCACGGCGACGAGTCATAGTTCTGTCGCTTCTCTTGCCCCTTTGTCCCGGTGCAGCTATAATCGCGCCGACCTCGTACTCGCAGGCAGCCACTTCGCCTTCCGATAGCAGGTGTGTGCAGTGTCCATTCTCGTCACCGGCGGCGCCGGTTTCATCGGATCCCATCTCGCGGAGGCCCTCCTGGCCCGCGGCGAGAGCGTCACGTGCCTGGACAACTTCGACCCGTTCTACGACCCGGCCGCGAAGCGACGCAATCTGGAGCAGGCAAGCGAAAGCGAGCGCTTCCGTCTCGTGGAGGGCGACATCCGTGACATCGGCCTGCTGAGGGAGCTGCTGGGCGACGGCAGCATCCGGTGCGTCGTGCACCTGGCGGCGAAGGCCGGCGTGCAGCCGTCGCTGCGGGATGCCCTGGCGTACCAGGAGGTGAACGTCACCGGCACCGTCACCGTGCTGGAGGCGATGCGGGAGTCGGACGTGCAGCAGCTTATCTTCGGCGCGTCATCGTCTGTGTATGGCGGCAACCCGGACGTGCCGTTCTCCGAGGACGCCGAGCTGGTGTGCCAGATATCGCCCTATGCCGCGTCCAAGCGCGCCTGCGAGCTCTACTGCCGCACGTATCACCATCTCCACGGCATCCCCACCACCTGCCTGCGCTTCTTCACCGTCCACGGCCCGCGGCAGCGCCCGGACCTCGCCATCCATCTGTTCACCCACAAGATACTGGCCGGCGAGACGATCACCATGTACGGCAACCAGAGCCGCGACTGCACCTATGTGTCGGACATCATCGACGGCGTGCTGGCCGCCATTGACCGTCCGCTCGACTTCGAGATCATCAACCTGGGCGACTCGCGCCCGGTGACCGTGCGCCAGATGATCGCGGCCATTGAGGAGGCAACGGGCGTGGAGGCCAAGATAGAGCACGCGCCGGAGCGCCCGGGCGACCCGCCGACCACGTACGCCGACATCAGCAAGGCGGGGCAACTGCTCGACTACGACCCCAAGGTCTCGCTGGAAGACGGCGTCCGCCGCTTCGTGGAATGGCACCGCGAAGCAGAGCCCACGTAAGCGCATCGCCAACTCCCCGGCCCCATTCCCCCCCTGTGCTGCGCAAACGCCCGCCGGGGCAGTGAAAAATTTACATATTGTTTTCAGCCATTTGGCGGATGGGGTGTATTCATAGGCTGCACACCGGCAGGGCAGTTCGGGGACTGCGACAGCATGGAGTACAGCACCAGTAGACCAGCGCCAGCACTCATTCCATCATCCGGCTCCTGGGCGCCTGTCCCGGCTAGCAGCGAGCGCGCCCCTCGAGAACGCACCATCCGAATCCCTGGTCTCGTGGGCGCCGCACGGGCGCCACGTCGGCGCCGCTGACGGCACTTC
>JASFTE010000752.1:0-3024 GCA_050114035.1 Armatimonadota bacterium
GCAACGTAGGCCTCCGCCGAGCCCTCCTTGGGCTTTGACAGCACGGGCGGGAACACGAGCCGCTGCCGCACGTCCTCCGTCACAGGCAGATCGCCGTCCGCATAGCCCTCGTAGCCCTCGCACAGGGGCCCGCGTCCGCGTGTGAACATGTCGAACCCATCGGCGAACAACGGCAACTGATGCAGCAGCGGATACCATCCGTCGCCGCACTTGAGCCCGGCCTCCTGGCAGCGCTTGAGGAACTCCTCCGTGGGCAGCCCGCCGCACTTCTCCGGATGGTACACCAGGGGGAATGCGTAGAATCCGGCCCGCTTCCCACCGGGGTACACGTGCAGCGGATCGAGGCAGTCTACGTCGGCAAGGCCCGCCTCGACTTCCTCGATGAAGGCGGCGCGCGACGCGTTGAGATCGCCCAGTTTCCGCAATTGCACCAGTGCGATCCCGATCCCCAGCGGATGCGAGCGCAGCTTCATCCCGAGGCCCAGCGGCTGCAGCTCCTGGTAGCGCTCTCCGGGCAAGTCCACGCCCCAGCGATTGGCCTGCCCGACGAGGCAGGCGCGGCTGAAGCACTCCTCGTTGTTCGTGACGAGCGCGCCGCCCTCGCCGGAACTGACCGGCTTGCTTCCCTGGAGGCTGAAGGCGCCGACCTCGCCGATGGAGCCTAGCCTCTTGCCCTTGTACTCGCCGCCGTGCGCGTGGGAGCAGTCCTCGATGACGGGGATGCCGTGCTTGCGGCCCAGCTCCATGATGGGGTCCATGTCGCACACGTTGCCCCATAGGTGCACCGGAACGATGGCGGCCGTCTTGCCGGTGATGCGCTTCTCCACGTCGGCCGGGTCCATCATCAGGCTGCGCGGGTCGCTCTCGCAGAACACCGGCTTCGCCCCGAGCAGGAGCGCCGGCCCGATGGTGCAGATCCACGTGTACGTCGGGCAGATGACCTCGTCGCCCGGCCCGACGCCCATTCCGAAGTACGCCGAGTACAGCGCCGCGCTCCCGTTGCAGGTCGTGAGGCAGTATTCCGTGCCGACGTACTGTCGAAACTCCTCCTCGAACTCGCGCACTGTCGGTGTGCCGCCCGAGAGCTCGTTGCGGCGGGTCATCTCGTAGGCGAGCTTCGCCTCGTCTTCGCCGACCTGCTCCCACGTGTCCTCGGGCATGATCTCGAGGGCGGTCTGGACGAAGACGGGCACTTGCCGCTTCGTCTCGGTCTTGTCATCAGGCATCGCGGGCCTCCCGATGGCCAACGCTCATACATGCCTGCGACGCCCCGGTTAGACGGGGCGTCGGGCTGGTCACGCGGTCAGACTATCCGATTCCGCGCCCGGCGGCAATACTCCTGTGCAACGGCTTACCATGGCCCCTCACGAGGCGGCAGCGGGTCGACGGTCCAGGCGAGGCGGTCGCAGAGGCGCTCGAGCATCTCGGCCTTCACGTCCTGGTGTCCGGCATCGCTCCAGAGGTTGTGCGTCTCGGTGGGATCGGTCTCCAGGTCGTACAGCTCACCGCCATCGCGCCCGTGCACGGCCACGAGCTTGTGCTGATCCGTGCGCACCATGGTGAGGTGAGCCGCCGGCTCGCGGTGGCTCGTGAGCGCGTTATAGTACTCGCAGTAGGCGTCGTCGCGGTGCTCCTCCAGCAGCGCCTCGCCCGTGAGCAGCGGCCACAGCGAGAGACCCTGCATGCCGTCATGATGCGGCAGCCCGATCGCGTCCAGCAGCGTTTGGGGCAGGTCCACGAGCTCGACTATGGCCGGCGTCTGCCTCCCGCCGTCCACTGCGCCTGGGCAAGAGATGATGAGGGGGACGCGGACGGCCGGCTCGTAGAAGTGCGGACCCTTGAGGTAGATCCCGTGATCGCCGAGCATCTCGCCGTGGTCGGAGGCGAATATGACGATGGTGTCCTCGGACTGGCCCGTCCGCTCGAGCGCCTCGAGCATGCGCCCCACCTGGTCGTCAATGAGATCGATCATGGCCCAGTACGCCGCGCGCACGAGCCGGTGGTCGTCGTTGCTCATGTCATCGTACGCGAAGCTCCGTCCGCCGCCGTACGCTCCGCCATGATCGATCTGCTGGAAGAGGGGCTTGTCGTCGAGCTCGCCGGGCACGTAGTTCGGGGCCGGGATGTCATCGAGTCGCTCCAGGTAGCGCTCCAGGTACTCGGCCGGCGGGTCGAAGGCATGGTGCGGATCGAAGCAGTTGAAGGAGAACAGCCACGGGCGCTCGAGGGAGGCGTGGGCCTCGATGAAGTTGACGGCCTTCTGCGCGCACCAGGTGGTCTGGTGGTGCTCGGCCGGCATGCCGGCCTGGACGTACCTGGAGCCGTTGAACGCGGAGGTCCCGTACTCCACGCCCGTCTCTCGGAGCCAGTGGATGTACTCGTTCGTCGGCCAGTCCGGGGCCGGGTGGTGCGACCAGTGGAACTCGTCGTAGCCATCGTCGATGCGGCGCTCGGTGCCGGCGCAGGCGCGGGGATTGCACGTGGACGTGTGGAGCTTGCCCGAGAGGCCGCACGTGTAGCCGGCGTCGGCCAACATACGCGTGACGAGCAACTCGTCGGCCGGAATGGACTGCCCGTTCTGGCGGCAGCGCGTGGTGCGGGGGTACCGGCCGGTGAGGAAGCTCGACCGGCTCGGCGTGCACACGGGACTCTGGGTGTACGCGCGCTCGAAGAGCACGCCCCGCTCGGCCAGGCGATCCAGGTTCGGCGTCCGGACGAACTGATTGCCGTAGCATCCGAGCGTGTCGAAGCGCTGCTGGTCGGTGCAGATCCACAGGACGTTTGGCCGTGTCATCCTTCCTCGAGTCCTCCAATCGGCCGAGCCGCCTACGCGTGGCACAGCCGTCGCGGCAGGGCGCTGTCCGTCAGGACGATTCGTTCCATCAGTTGGCACAGCAGATCGCGCTTGAGGCCCTCATGGTGCGGGCTGTCCCAGAGGTTCGCGAGCTCGTCTGGGTCGGCCGCGAGGTCGAACAGCTCGCCGTACGGCTCGCCCGGATACGCGGTGATCTTGTAGCGCTCGGT
>JASFTE010000753.1:0-3024 GCA_050114035.1 Armatimonadota bacterium
TATGCGTCGCCGGATGACCTGGAGGCGGAGGATTGGCTGGAGCGGTACCTGGGACGGGCGAGGGTGGATGTACGGCGGAATGAGGGAGACTGGGAGCGGATGCAGACCTACAGCGTCGAGCCCAAGGCGGCGCTGCCGAGTTGGGCGCGGGACGCCCTGAAGGAAGTCACCCACATACGGATTCACTTCCCCATCTGGATGTAGAGGCCGTTGGCGGATCGAGAGATGCACCAGCGGCGGGCGGGCTCGGGCAATATCCGCTTTGTGAGGCTTGACGCTGAGCAGGAGACCGCAAGGAGAAAGGCGGCGGGGTGGGGGGGCATGCCCGGGGAGCGAGGAGAAGTTCGAGGTGTGCTTCACGGACGTCTCGGAATACGTGGAAGGGGCAGGAGATGTGGGCGGAGGGCCAGAATAAAGCAGGAAAGTGATGTCGATAGGAGGGGGACGAGTTATGGCTGAGACGACCGTGCCGTGGCGAGCGGCTTTCCAGCATTTGCAGCAAGGGCAGGTGCAGGAGGCGTTGGCGCTGCTGCAACCGGCGGCGGCGGCTGAGCCGCAGGTGTTCGAGAACCGATTGTACCATGGGCTGGCGCTGGCGCAGGCGGGTCAGCTCGAGGCGGCCGTGGGGGAGTTGCAGGCGGCGGCAGCGCTCAATCCGACGAACGCGCAGGCGCACTACAACCTGGGCGCGGCGTACCAGGGGCTCCGGGACAACCAGTCGGCGGCGGCATGTTACCGGCGGGCGCTGGAGCAGCAGTTGGACTATCCGGAGGCGGAGCAGGCGCTTGCGGCGGTTGAGGCGGCGGCCGCAGGTCCGCCACATCCGGCTCCGGCGGCTCCGCCCGAGGCGGCCCCGGCGGCTCCCGCAGCGCCGGCAGCGGCAGGTCCGCCGGTGGTGGATCAGTTCGGGCCACCGGTTGCAGGGGCAGCAGCGGGGCCACCACCGGCGGCTGCGCCTGCTCCGGGGCCACCGGCGCAGGCAGCTCCACCGGCGACGGGGCCGCCACCACAGGCTCCGCCGGCAGCGGCAGGCGGGCCTCCGGCAGAGGCGCCGGCGATGCCGGTGCCGCAGCCTCGGGCGGCGAGTGGGTCGGGGAGGCTCGTGGGGATTATCGGTCTGCTGGTGGTGCTGCTGGGAGGTGGGGGGTCGGCGTTGTGGTACTTCGTGCTCGGGGGATCGGCGGGGGCGGCGGTGAAGGAGACGCTGAAGACGTTCCTGGTGGCGTGCGAGGAGGACGACTTCGAGGCCCTCAAGGAAGTGGTCACCAGTGCGGACCAGCCCGCGGTCCAGGACCACGCCACGAGGACGTACTCCGGTCAGATGCGCGAGGTGGAGATGCTGCACGATCTCGCCAAGACGTTCGATGGAGTGGAAGAGAAGACCAGCTACACCATCGGGGAGATCGCGTTGGAGGGCGACAAGGCCACGGCGACGGTGAAGCTGGTGGACTACCCGATCTTCTTCTGCAAGAAGGCAGATAAGGGCACCGACGTGCTGCACAAGTACGGGGACGACGCGCAGATCATGCTGGTGAGGGAGGGCGGGAGCTGGAAGGTGGACATGGCGGCGTGCTACGATGCGCTGCTGGCGGAGTACCAGCAGGCGATGCCGGAGCTGTATGGGCCTGAGACGGGCGAGGGAGCGGCGGTGCCGGGTGCCGCGGACCTGCCAACGGGGGCGATGGGTTCATTCTAGGCGCGGGGTTCTGGCCAGAAACGGGTGCCTGTCCCTAGTTCAGGGAGGAGCGAGGCATGTCGCGGGCCGGGTTTCTGCATCTGCTGCACGAACAGAAGATGGGGCTCTTCGTGAGCCTGCCGAGGAATGACGTGGAGCTCGCGCGGGCGGCGCTGAACGGGGGAGCGGATGGGCTGAAGGTGCATATCAACGTGTCGCACGCGGCGAGCGGGACGTACTTCGGGTCGCTCTCGGAAGAGCGGGATGCGCTGGAGAGGATTATGGAGGTGACGAGTGGGGCGGCGGTCGGAATCGTGCCCGGGGCGGAGCAGATGGCCACGCGTCACGACGTGCGGCATCTGGGGCGGATCGGGATCGACTTCTGCGATGCGTATGCACATCATATGCCGGCGTGGATGCTCGCGATGCGGGACCAGGTGGACATGGCGATGATCGTGGCGCTGGGCGCGGAGCACGACGGGTGGCAGCGGCGGGCGATCTGTGACGTGGCGCCGGAGCCGCCGGCGGGGCCGGATGCCATCGAGGCGTCGGTCATTTCGCACGAGGGGTATGGCGAGCCGCTGAACGCGCTCGACGTGCTCACGTACAGGCGGATCTGTGCCGAGGCGCAGATGCCGGTGATCGTGCCGACGCAGCGGGCGATCGTGGCGGAGGACGTGCCGCTGATCGCGGAGTGCGGCGTGGCCGTGCTGCTCATCGGGGCGATCGTGACGGGGAGGGATGCGGGGAGTATTGAGGAGGCGACGCGGAGGTATCGGGGGGCGATTGATGGGGCGTGAGGCGGTTCTGGGTTGGAGGTTCTGGGTTCTGGGTTGAGGGGGATGATGGGCGAAGGCAGAGGAAGGACGCCTCGCCAATGCGCTGAGCTTTCTTGACGGGACGCCTCTGTGGCAGTCACAGCTTCACGCTCGGCCCCGCCGGTAGCGGCGGGGCGTCTTGTGTTGACGAGGGCGGCGAAAGGGGATAACCTGCGGTTCAGTTAGCGCAGAGGAAGAAGGCTGAAGGCCGAGAGGGGATCAGAAGTGCCGATACGGCATCGACGGCATCGTGTCGCGCTGGTTCCACTGGACGATCGGCCGTGTAACGTCAACGCGCCCCGCGGGCTCGCCGGGCTGGTTGACTACGAGGTGCTGCTGCCCCAGCGACCGTGGCTGGGGCGGTTCGGCGTCCCTGGGAACTGCGACGAGGTCGGGGCATGGCTGCGGCGGGTGGCCGCGACGGTGGACTGCACGGTGGTGTCGCTGGACATGCTGGCCTACGGTGGGCTCATCGCGTCGCGGACGACGCGGACCCCGCTGGACGCGGCACGGCGACGGCTCGAGGCGCTT
>JASFTE010000754.1:0-3017 GCA_050114035.1 Armatimonadota bacterium
CCTGAACCATGGCAGCCACCCGGTTCGAGCGCATTACAGTTGATCCCGAGGTCATGGGCGGGAAGCCGTGCATTCGCGGGCTGCGCTTCCCGGTCTCTCGTCTCCTGGGCTTGCTCTCGACTGCGCCCGACGCCGAGTCGATCCTCGCCGAGTACCCGTACCTCGAGCCCGACGACATACGAGCAGCACTCGCCTATGCAGCGGCCTTGGCGGAAGAGGAGGTCATCGACTTCGCGCGATGAGGTTCCTCCTCGACATGCCGGTGTCGCCGGGCCTGGCCGAGTGGCTGGTGGCCCAGGGCCACGATGCGTTCCACGCGGCCTCCTTGGGCCTCGTCCGCAGATCCTCAGCGATCACAGTACCGGCAAGCGCAGCTCGGCCCCGCCGCCGGCGCCGTTGGGCCAGAGGAGCTCTACGGACACCAGGATGTGGCGCACCCACATCACGTAGCCGTTCTGCAGGGCCGCCATCGCCGCCGCGTCCCACTCCCCGTCACTGGCGCCCCAGTCGACAATGTATCTGCGCGTCTCTGACCATTTGTCCCTGAACAGCTCCCGGTAGAGCAGCGGCATGTTCGCGTACCGCCAGCCGATGGACCACTCGCTGGCGGTCTTCCCCGGGCCGTCGGCCTTGTCGATGAGGAACTGCCCGAAGCTGGTGCGGATCGGTGGTCTGTATCCCTCCGCCGGGAGACGGAGCACGCGGTCCGCCCGGCTCTCGGGCGAGTTGATGACGCGTCGAGCGGCGAACACGAAGGTGAGCTCGCGCTCGTGCGTCAACTCGCGCAGCGGAAGGCCGCTGGCCACCTCGACGGCCCAGAGCAGATTGCGCAGCGGGACGTTCCGCGCTGCCACGGCGAGGCGCGGCGCCTCGACGTCGTCGGCGATGCGGATGATCTCGCCCGACGCGTCGGTCATCAGCATGCAGAGGGCTTGCACGCAGTACGTGCCGGGCGGGATGTTGAGCAGTTGGTGTCCCCAATCCGCATCGGCGTACGGCCACAGCCACCAGAGCATGGAGCCGGGGAGGGGGTTGGCGGGGATCGCTGCCGCGCTCGGAGGCCCTCCCCTGCCGAGCGACCGCGCCCTGGTGGAAGTCGCACCACAGGCGCGTACGTAGTACTCCCACCCGTCCTGGACGCGGGCCATCAGCGTCGTCCCAGGCTCAGTCGGCTGGTCGTTTGCGTCCAGTTGTCTTGTTTGTCGCGCGATCTGCTTGAGGACGCGACGCTGCTCGGGCGTGAAGGCGTCGAGCGAGAAGTAACCCCTGCGCCGCTTCTCGAGCACGTCGGGCGTCAAGAGTTCGAGCAGGTAGCCAGCGAGCACGTAGTCGGGGATCTCGCCGAACTCGATCTCCGCGGGGTCGACGGATTTGGGCATGGTGGCAGCGAAGCAGCGGCTCTCAGGATCGGCGACCACGTAGAAGCCGTCCCGCCGCAGCCGCTTGGCGGCCGAGAGGATCTCCCCTGCGGTCTCGCCGGTGAGAGACAGCTCAGCGCCGGGACCCGTGTCCACGTTCACGACGATGGCCGCGCCCGGCTTCTGGGGCGCCTCACGGACCTCTGCCTCTGGGCCACGAAGGCGCGCTGCGCCCACGACAGCGGCGATCGCCGCCAGACAGACGACGATCGCAGCAGCCCCTCGCATGCGCGCTCACCTCTCCGGTCTCCGCCCGTATTGGCCGAGAGACAACTCCCTCGCACTAGGGTGCTGTTAGGTAGGCCGGCGGTCTGTCAGCATCGAGGGGCATCTCGAGGGCTCTGCGGGCCGCGTCCCCCACCCTGTCGCGGCGGGCCGCGAGCTCGGCGATGAGTTGCTTCGCCCGAGGCGTCCCCACGCGGCGGATGGCGAGGCAGAACTGGTCACTCCCGTACATGCGCGCCAGCACATCCAAGTACGGCAGAACGGCATCGTGCCGGACGGACATGAGCGCTCGCCAAGCGACGTTGTCTCCCCCCGGCCACTTCTTCCCATAGACACGACGGAAGTGGTGCGGCCTCTGGAGAGCAGCGTCGAAGCGCGATGCATCGAAGGGATCGACAACGATACGCTCGTCGTCAGACCCCAGGACAACGGGGTTCAGGCGGCCACCGAGCCACTCCGCGCGGATGCGGTATTGCCCCGGGTTGCTGAACTGGTACCACTCGGACACCAGACGGACCTTTGCGGTGCTGGCCCCCGGCGCAAGCCGAGCAGCAAACCCTCCCCAGTTGCGAATGTAGGGGGGAGCGCCGACGTAACTTGGGCGCGGTGGACCGACCAGCCGTCCGCGGGCGTCCTCCACGCGAAAGTACGCGTACGGCTTCAGGTGGTTGCCGATGTCCACATAGCGCTCCTCGGCCGAGACGTTGGTCAGCGTCACAACGGCGAGGAGCGGCTCAGTCGCAACCATGCGGCCGTTCTCGGCGAGAAGCTGGAGGTCAAGTAGAAGCTCGCCGGGCGCCGCGTACTTCGTCTCGGCGTCGCTGCGTACCCCCCAGCACACGCATCCGACGACGAAGACGCCAACCAGCGCAATCCGCTTCCATCCTCGGGCCTCTGCCATTCAACCTCACTCCCATTCCGTCAGCGTGCGACCCGGCCGGGCGGTCACAGTATCGGCAAGTGTAGCTCCTTCCCCTGACCGGCTCCGCTGGGCAGTTGCAGATCTGCCGACACAAGAATGGAGCGCACCCAGATGACCAGGGCGTCCTCCAGGGGCGCTCTCGGCTGCGCCGGGCTGGGGCGCTCGAGGAACTCGTCCTCGCTCTTCGACCACTGCTCGGAGAGTGGCTCCCGCTCCAACAGCGGCAGATCGGCAAAGGGCCATCCGACCCACCACTCCGTCGCGACCTTCCCCGGGTGTTGCTGCTCGATGAGGAAGCGTCCGACGGCGGTGCGGTTTGGCGGCTTGTAACCCAGTGCAGGAAGCCGCAGCAGGACATCGGAGCTGGGTTCGTGGCCGGTAGCACGGCGCGCGACGAAGAGCGCGGTCGTTTCGCCACCTTCGCTCAGCGCTCGCACCTGCACGCCGCTGGC
>JASFTE010000755.1:0-3012 GCA_050114035.1 Armatimonadota bacterium
TAAGCGGCGAACGCGACTCCGCCCTGGTCTTTGAGCTCATTCAGCGCGCGCTCCTGTACCGACAGCCTTCGCTCTATCTCGACAAGTCGCTGCTCCGTTACCCGCTCGGCCTGGGCCAGAGAGACTGTCGTCAGACAAGCCGCCACTCTCGCTGCCATCACTGCCGCTCTGGTCATTCTCGATCCTCCCTCCCTCGCCCAACGGGTGCCTTTCCACCTGGAGCAGCCGTGACGCTGGTTCGGGGCCCGCAAGGCGGCCATGTGTGCTCGCTTGTTCCGCGGCGTCGACGCCCGGCCCGGTCGGTCAACGCGCTCTCGGACCACCTGTGGCGCACCGCACGCATGAGGGGCCGCGCCTTTGCGCCTGCCACGATCACGCGAATCCGGTACGGGTCAGGTACAGACTCCCCGCGCCGGAGCGAACCGGCGGTCCGCTACTTCCACTGGAAGCCGTGACCACCGTCCACCTTGATCACCTGCCCCGTCATCCATCCCGCGAGGTCGGAGGCCAGGAACACAACCACGTTCGCGATGTCCTCCGGCTGCCCTATTCGGCGTAGAGGGAGCCCGGCGGCTTCCGCCTCCGCCTGCTCGGGCCGCAGATAGCCCGTTTGCACCGGACCGGGGGCCACGGCGTTGACCGTGATCCCCATCGGTCCGGCAGCCCGGACTGTGGCCCGGGTCAGCATCTCTATGGTCGCCTTCGTGGAGGAATACGCTATGTGCGCGCCGCCTACCTGGGCGGCGTCCTGGCTCAGGTTGATGATCCTCCCCCACTTCGCGCCGCGCTCCCGGTGGCGGGTGACGAACTCCTTCATCATCAGCACGGTGCCGCGCGTGTTCACCGCGAAGTACCTGTCGAAGAGCTCCGCCGAGGTGGTGAAGACCGTCGTTGGCGGCATCTCGCAATGGGTCGCGTTGTTCACCAGGATCTCGACGGGACCGAACGCGGCCTCCGCCCGGTCGAACACGCGAGGGATGTTGCTCGGGTCGGCGAGGTCCGCCTCCCAGGCTTCCGCCGTCCCGCCGGCGTCGCGGATCTCCTGCACGACGCCGGCCGCGGACGTGGCCCAGGTCCTGGCCATCAGTTCGATGCCCGGCTGGCACGCGTCCTCCGCTGCTTCAGGAGAGACGCCCCAGTGCTCCGGCGGCCTGGACAGGTAGGTGATAAACACCCTTGCGGCCTCTGATGCCAGGGCCCTGGCCGTTGCGGCGCCGATCCCGTGATTCGCACCGGTTACCACCGCGACCCTTCCTCTAAGACAGGTATCCATCATGGTTCCTCCTTGATTCCCGTCGGGCGGCAGACGTCATCGGCTCCCCTGCCGGCCGCACACACCGCCGGCCTTGAGTCGTCATTGCGCCGCGCACGGCGCACGCCCCCTGCCCACCTTACTGCTGCTGCCCGTTCTCCGCTTGATGGTTCGGCCCGAGCAGCCGGACCCTCAACATGGACACGAGCTGCTGCCAGGTCGCTTCGGGCAGTTCCTCGTGTCGGGACAGCAGCTCCGTTGAGTTCTCCAGCATGAATGCATTGCCACCTTCGTTGAGTATTGCAGCGGTTCCATGCAAGTCGGGCAAGATCAAAGCCGCCGCTGCGGGGACAGGTTCCCATCCTCCGGCATGGGGTGCCTCTGGTCCCGGCATCTCTCCCGCGCCCCGAGTCCGCCCCCGCGTCTTCGTCGCGCTACTGCCAGCGCTCCCGTTCGTATCCGGGCAGGCAGAGGGGCGTCTGCCCCTCCAGCTTCTGCAGCGCGCCATCCCGCACGAAGCCCTCCGGGCGACCCTCCAGCTCCTGCACGAGGCGCGATCGCCAGAGGGCCACCTCGTCGGCGCGTGAGGGCGCTCCGGCCAGGTCCTCCATCTCGTGCGGGTCGTGCTGCAGGTCGAAGAACTGCTCCTGCCCCATCCCCGGGAACCAGGCGTACTTGACCTTGCCGTCGGTCAGGTACTGCTGCCCGCTGTTGAGCGTCGGCACCGCCGCGCATTCGCCGTGCAGGTAGTCGCGCCAACCGTCCTCGCCGCGCAGCAGGCTCAGCAGGCTGCTACCGTCCACGGTGTCCGGCACGTCCGCCCCGGCGGCCTCCAGCAGCGTGGGCATGATGTCCATCAGCTCGACGGGCTCCTCCGGGGCGACGCCCTGCTCCAAGCCCATGCCCCCCGGGAACCGCATGAGCATGGGGATGTGCGCGCTGCCCTCGTAGGGACTGCGCTTGCGGATCCACTGGTGGTCGCCGAGCATCTCGCCGTGGTCGCTGGTGAAGACGATGATGGTGTTGCGCGGCAGCTTGCGCATGATGCGACCGATCTGGTTGTCGATGTGGTTGATGCAGCCCCAGTAGGCCGCCCGGTACTGCTTCATCTCGCGCTCCGGCGGCCAGAAGCGCCAGGCATCAACGGGCAGGCCGCGCTGCGGCTCCTCGTAGATCCGCGCCCAGTCGGCCACCCACGGCTCCGGCAGGTCCATGCCCATGTAGCGGTCGTAGTAGCACCGGGGCGGCGTAAGCGGCTGGTGCGGCTGGTGGAAGCTGACCTTCAGGAAGAACGGCAGCGTCGGGTCGCGCGTCTCGAGGAAATCCACCGCCTCGCTGGCACACCAGTTGGTGAAGTGGAAGCGCTCGTCGAGGTGATAGGGCCGGACGGGATAGCCGTTCACGCTCATGCCGTGCGCGATGCCCGCCTCCGGGATCGTCACCCCCTGCCGCGCCAGCCACCTCTGGTAGTCATTGGGCGGATGGCTCGAGTGGGGCGCGTCGGCCCACCGCGCGCTGTCGAAGCCGTACAGCTTGCGCATGGGCCACAGGTGCAGCTTGCCCACCAGGTGCGTCTGGTATCCGGCCTTCGAGAGCTCCCCCGGCAGCGTGGGGCCCTCCAGCATCGTGTGGTAGTTCATCAGCACGCCGTGGGAGCTCGGCTTCCGACCGGTCATGAGCGTGCGCCGGGCGGGGATGCAGACCGGGCAGGCGGTGTAGGCGCTCCGGAAGTGGACGCCCTGCGCCGCAATCTGGTCCAG
>JASFTE010000756.1:0-3006 GCA_050114035.1 Armatimonadota bacterium
GAAGGTCCCCGCGCCCGACATCGGACCCAACGCGCCCGCGACCCAGTCGGCGCAGGAGGCCTACGAGCTGACCCTCGCCAACGCGGGCTGCTCACTGACGCGCGACGCGGTGGATGTGCGGGTGATTGACGACATCCGGAACCGGACAGGGAAGCTCATCAACTCCCAGGACGAGGTCGGCGGCTGGCCGGAGCTAAAGAGCCTGCCAGCGCCGGTTGACACCGACCGCGACGGGATGCCGGATGAGTGGGAGAAGGCCCACGGCCTCGACCCCAGCGACCCAGCCGACCGCAATGGGGACCCCGACGGCGACGGGTACACGAACCTGGAGGACTACCTGAATTCGCTCGTGGCGGCGAAGATGCAGGCCGCGGCAGGCGAGAAGCCAATGTCCGATGCTGACTCGCAAGTGGCGCAAGTCTTCCAGCTCGTCGCCGAGGCGCTGGATGTAGGTCGCAGACAGAGCCGCGAGCTGGTGCACAAGTCCCTGTGCAAGGGCACGTGCGACTGGTATCGCACCAAGGCCGAGCAGAGCGACTTCAAGCGCCAGGACGTAACGCGGCAGCAGCAGCGCGCCATCGAAGATGCCATCGCCCGCGCCATGCCGGGCGTGGACATGGACACCGCTCTCCGGCGGATCCACAAGGTGATATGCGGGCGGTGAGCGCCTGCCACGCGTGCTACCGCCGTGACGGCCCCACGCGCGCTTGACCCCTAGTTCACCTGCGCCATCAGGGCGCGGTAGAGGGCGGCGTAGAGCTTGATCACCGTGTCCGGGTCCCCGCCCTTGTAGCCCTGCTCCAGCGACATGTATCCCCGGTAGCCGTTATCCTCCAGCAGTTGGAACAGCTCCACATACGGGAACGTCCCGTCGGCCAGGTCGTGCATGTGCACGTGGCGGATGTGGTCCTTGACGTGCCCGTACGTCTCCGCCACCGAGCCATCCACCAGGTCGCGCCGGTCGCAGTTGTAGTTGATCGCCACGTTCGGGTGGTCGGCGATCGTGACGGAGCCGAGCGCGTACTCCCAGTGGTTGAACTCCCCGTGCATCTCGAGCATCACGTCAACGCCCGTCCCCTCGGCGAACTCCCCGATCTGCCGCAGCGACTCGCCCACGTAGCGGACCACATCCTGCTTCTCGACGCCGTCGGGGAAGTTGTTCCCGAAGGTCCGGATGCGCCCGCAGCCCATGTCGCGCGCCAGCTCCACGTAGCGCTTCGAGAGGTCGATCTCCTCCTGCCGACGCTCGGGCTCGGGCCACTCGAACCGGCGGCTGGTGGAGAGGCAGCTCACGGCGATGCCGGCGTCCTCGATCTGCTTCCGGAGCTGCGTGCGCTCGTCGGCGGACGCCTCCAGCTCCACCCCGTGCTGCTGATCGTGCTCGCAGCGGAACTCCACCGCGTCGTAGCCGCAGTCCGCGAGCACCTTCAGGATGTGCTCCAGCGACATCTCCTTACAGATCACGTACGTGTCGAGACTCAGCTTCATGTCGGCGGGCATTCGCTTGCTCCTCCTTGATCTGGCGCGCGGCTTCGCGGCGAGAGCGCCCCTCGCCGAGAGCCACGATGCGATGACAGCGGCGTTTTGGAGGAATGATCGCCGGCCCACCCGGCGATTCGATGCTTGGCCTGCCATGAGTGTACGTTCCTCCGATTCGCCCTTCTTCGCCTCGCCCGCCGCCCGGCCCTCTCGCCTCCGGGCGCAGGGACTCCGCATCTCGTACGGGAAGACCGCATCGGCTGCATCACGCAGGCACCCGGAATACGGGCAAAGGAGTGGTTCCCGTGCGGCGCAAGCTCGGATGGCTGGTGGCATGTGTGTGTCTGGCCCTATGCGCCTGGGGCGTGTGGAGGGCGCCCTCCACCAAGCCCGTCGGCCGACCGGCCGCGGCACAGCAGGCGGCGCCGCGGCTCACGAAGACCGTCTCCCAGTTCGGCATCACCTGGACCTTCGCCAGCGAGGCCCGCGTCGGGCAGTTCGTCAACGGCGACTACTACGTGGTGGGGCCGGTGACCGTCACCGAGATCGCGCCCGAGCCTCTGCTCGGCGAGGAGGCGCGCGACGAGACGGAGCGCGGGGAGCGCGAGGACGGTCTGTACGCCCGCAATGGCTCGGTCCTCAATCTGCCCACCAACGGCGAGGCCGGATACGATAGCCGCATCATCAACGAGTACGACCCCGCGCTCTTCGCCCGGCTGCCGGTCACGATGCAGCCCGGCGATTCGCTCATCTCCACCATCAGCATGCAGCCGGGCGAGAGGATCAAGCGCAGCATCCGCGGCTGGGTCACCGGGGGACGCGGCAGTCCCGTGAGGACCACCGCGGTGCTGACGTGTCTCGCGGAGCCTGCGCCGGCCGACGCCTTCCGGCCGTCGTATTGCGACCGGGAGCAGAAGCTGTACGTCGCGAGCGACCTGCGGCGGGACCTCCTGCCCCGGCTGCCACGAGAGGGTATTCCCTTCAGAGTCGAGGACGGGTTCTCGTTCACCATCGACGAGTGGGCCGACCGCTTCCAGCGGCCGTGGGTCGATACGGTGTTCTTCTGCTTCGCCGCACCCGTCGAGAACATGCCCCTGTACGGGCGGGAGCTCGGACGCGCCGTCGGCATCGCCGGGCTACTCCTGTGCCTCGACTTCACACCTGAGGAGAAGGAGCGGCTGCTCGTCAACTTCGTCCAGACGGGCATAGACTACTGGGGCGTGATCCGCGCGGGGCACCGGGGCTGGCCGGCCCACGGTGGCCATGGAAGCGGGCGCAAGTGGCCCATTGTCTTCGCCGGGATCATGCTGGGGGACGAGCAGATGGCGTCGCCCACCACCACGTACCCGGAGGTCAAGTTCGGCGAGGACATGCAGACCATGTACGGGGAGGGCTGGACCGGCGCGAAGGCCCTCTACGCCGGGCACGTGGGCGAGGCGGGCAACCCGCGCTACGTGGGCTGGGGCGCCTACGAGCACCTGCACCCGTCCGAGTGGGAGTCGAGGATCGGCGAGGCCTATCGCCGCT